>JAFUDL010000212.1 GCA_017459225.1 Kiritimatiellia bacterium | reverse complement strand
GCGCACGCAACCCAACGGGCTGGAGATTCCGGGAAGCGCCTCCTCCCACGTCTTGTAGGGAGTGCGCTCGCCGTTCCACTTCGCGTCCGCCACGCCGTGCCATCTGATCCACGCGCACTTCTCACCGTAGACCCACACGGTGTCGTCCGCGCAAGCGACAGCCTGGCGGATGTTCGCCTCGAAGTGGTTCAGGCGCGATCCATCCACAGGACCAAAATACCATGGACTGTTCGTCGGATTGATGTAGCTGTCGAGGTAGTGTCCCGATCCAGTGCAGACATTGAGCAGGAAACGCTCCCTGTTCTTTTCATCCACTGCGGGAAGCATTCCCTGCTTCTGCTGCCACGCCGCCACGTAGAAGTCGCGTCGCGACGCATCCTGACGGTATGCCCGCTCGTCACCGTCGATCAACTTCATCGTCTTAGGCAGCCTGTCGAGCATTCCGTTCACGAACGACGGCCAGAGGTCGCGACGCGACTTCAGAAACTGCTGCACGTCCGCGACGCCGGAAAAGTCGTGATACGACAGCGAGAGCAGCCAGAAGAAGAGCAGCTTTGCATTCGGATGCACCTCGGCAACGGCGGCGATGAACTCGCCGCCGCGTCTGCGCGCAAGCAGGCTTGCCGATTCGAAGTCGCCGTCCTCTGGCTGAAATACGAACTGCTTCGTTGTCGAATAGTCCTCCGGATCGATCAAGAGCCCTTCAAGCTGGGCCTCATGCGCGATCTGCGCAAGCGTCCTCATGTTTCCGATGGCGCGCGCCCAGGCTGCGTCATCGCTCCACGCAAGCCGCTTCGCGGGCGTCCAGAACGCGCTGAGATAGCAATGGGAAAGGCATGGCTTGCCGCGAAGCGACTTCAGAGCGGGAATCTGGTCGGCAAAGGCGTCACGCGTCCAGGGCGGATCGGTGAGGATCGAGGTGAAGGAGAGCCTGCTCCCGTCGGGCAGCCGTGCGCGAAGGGAAAGCGAGATGCCGTCTAGCCCCGTCTTCGCAAATGCGTCCACATTGCGCGCCACGTCAACCGGCGAGACGGAGAGGAGATCCCAACCGTGCCCCACAATATGCTTGCGCGGCACCGCGCCGAACATCGTCCCGGCCGCATGAACAGCGGCGGGAATAAAGGCGGCGCAAAGCGCGAAACAGATGAAAGCTGCTTTTTTCATGGACATAATTATACCAGACTTTCGATGACATCGGCGAACACTTCCTCAGGGGTTGACGCGCCGGATGTGACACCGAGGCGACGAACGCCCGAGAAATCAAGGGCGGAAACTTCTGCGGCGTCCACAGCACGCCATGTCTTCGCGCCTGATTCGGACGCGATCTCCGCGAGCCGACGCGTGTTGGAACTTGATGCGCTACCAAGCACAAGCACTCCGTCGCCGCCTGACGCCACAAATCTGCGCACCGCCTCCTGCCTGTCGCGCGTGGCTGTGCAGACTTCCGCAGTTGCAGAGGTCACAAGCCCTGGATGCCTCGCTCGCAGCGCCTCCATCACCTTCCTCACCACGTCGCCGGAAAGAGTGGTCTGGCACACCGCGCCCACTTCCTCGCCAACTGGAAACGGCAGCCCGGCCACGTCCTCCGGTGCCGCGACCACCGCCACGCGCGCGCCCGCGTCAAGCGCCTCGTCAACGACGCCCGCCACCTCCACGTGCTTTGCATGGCCCACAACCACCACGGGCAGTCCGCGCGCCGCGTACTCGCGCACCTGGCGATGGACGCGTGCAACAAACGGACACGTGGCGTCGATCACGACAAGGCCGCGCTCATCGGCGGCACGGCGCAGTGCCGGACCCACCCCGTGCGCCGAAAAGAGAACCGTTCCGCCGTCCGGCACCTCATCCAGACTTTCCACGAAACGCATTCCCTTCGACTTCAGTTCGCCCACGACCGTCTCGTTGTGCACGAGCTCGTGCAGACAGTGCACCACACCACCGCCTTCTAGCGCCTCGTGCGCCTTCGCCACGGCCATCGTCACGCCAGCACAGAACCCATGCGGCTCTATCGCCTCGACAGTCATTAGCTGCCCTCCACGATCTCAACGATCATATCCCTGTGTCTCTTCGCGAAGTCGAAAAGCTCCACCACGTCGTCGTTGGACATCCTGATGCAGCCGTGCGAGACAGGCTTGCCAAGCAGATGTTCCTGATTCGTGCCGTGGATGTAGATGTAGCGCGCGCGGCTATCCACTCCCGGACCGCTGTTCACGCCGGGTTCGAGTCCCTCCAGCCACAGGATGCGAGTCATCACATAGTCGGTCTTGCAGCCACTTCTCCATCTGGAGCGCGGAATCACCTGTCCCTGAACGGCGCGGCGCGAGACAAAGACCTGACCCTTCTCGGCGCCGTGGCCGAAGAGGCGCGCAACGCGGTGGCGGCCTGGCGGCGTCTTGCCGCTCCCTTCAACGCCGCCAACGCCGGCCGCGCCGGTGGAGACTCGCCATGTACGCAGCGCCTTGCCGTCAAGCGTCAAAATCAAGGACTGCCTCGCCACGTCAACCGTGGCGATGGCAGTCCCCTCTGAGCGCTTCGGCCTTGGAACGCCCATCAGCTCACGCCCTTCAGGCGAGCTCGGCCTTCAGCGCCTCGTCGGCGCGCCAGGCGTAGTACTTGCGAAGCTTCAGCTTCGCGGCCGCTGCCTCGTCGCAGAACACCCATGCATCGGGGTGCATCTGGAGCGCGCTCGCCGTGCAGAACTGCGAAACGCCGCCTTCCACCATGCCCTTCACAGCCTCGGCCTTGTTCGCGCCGAAGGCGAGCAGCACGATGCGCCGCGCCTCCATGATCGTGCCCACGCCCATGGAAAGCGCCTGCTTCGGAACGTCGGCCGCCTTCTTGAAAAAGCGCGCGTTGTCCTTTATCGTCTGCGGCGTGAGCGAGACGATGCGCGTGCGGCTCGTGAGGGAGCTGCCGGGCTCGTTGAAGGCGATGTGACCGTCGGACCCGATGCCGAGCACCTGGAGGTCGATGCCGCCGGCCTTCTTGATCGCGGCCTCGTACGCGGCGACCTCCTTCTTCCATTCCTTGGCGAGGCCGTTTAGAACGTGCGTGTTCTTCTTCACGATGTCGATCGAGTCGAAGAGGTTCTTGTCCATGAAGTAGCGGTAGCTCTGGTCGTGCGTGCCTGCAAGGCCCCAGTACTCGTCGAGGTTCCAGCTTCTAACGGTCTTGAAGCTGATCTTCTTGGCCTTGTTGTCGTCGATCAGGCACTTGTACATGCCCACCGGCGTCGAGCCCGTTGCGAGGCCCAGCACAGCCTTGGGGTTGCCCTTCACGCACGCGGCCACGAGATCCGCCGCACGGCGGCTGGCCTCTTCCTTCGTCTTGCAGATAACGATTTCCATTCTAATTTACCTTTCATTCGGGGATTCACTCTACGTCCACTTGGACGCGCAAACCGCCCACACGCAATATTATAGCACATTTTACCCTGTCATGCGTTACTAGTTCACTGGACCTGTCGCGTGGATTTCAAAACCGAAACTTTTGTGGAGAACCACAGTCCCCAAAAGCCGTATCGCCAAAAGTCTTTTGACCGAAAAGGTTAAACAATATTCTACTTTCGGAGTCGCAGCACCGCTATCTCCGCCGGTACGCCAAGTCGAAGCGGAAAGCCCGCCCACTGTCCTGTGCCCGAGTTGACATACAGCGCAAGCTTCCCGTCACGGTAGAGGCCACGTACGTGGTCGTCGTTCATCGCCTTCACGAGAAGGTCGAAGCCGAGAATCGCTCCGCCGTGGGT
>JAFUDL010000211.1 GCA_017459225.1 Kiritimatiellia bacterium | reverse complement strand
GGCCCGTGAGCTTCGCGAGGCGGTCCATGTACTCCTGGACGATCGCGGGCGTCGCCTCGTAGAACTTGTTGCAGACCTCGCGCATCTGGAACGTGACGTCGGGGTTCGACGCCGTGCCGCGCAGCGTGGGATGCTCAGGGTCGAGCGCGCGCCTGCGGAAGTCCTCGACGTACTCCTCGTCGATCATCTGGCGGATGACGTCCATCGGGATCTCGTCGATCTTCTGGACCTCGTGGGAGGTGCGGAAGCCGTCGAAGAAGTGGAGGAACGGCACGCGGCTCTCGAGCGTGGACGCGTGGGCGACCATCGCCATGTCGTGCGCTTCCTGCACGGAGTTGGAGCAGAGCATCGCGAAGCCCGTCTGGCGGCACGCCATGACGTCGCCCTGGTCGCCCAAGATGCCGAGGCCCTGGCACGCGAGGGAGCGGGCCGAGACATGGAACACGGTGGAAGCGAGCTCGCCCGCTATCTTGTACATGTTCGGGATCATCAGCAGCAGGCCCTGCGACGCCGTGAAGGTCGTCGTGAGCGAGCCGGTGGTGAGCGAGCCATGCACGGCGCCAGCGGCGCCGCCTTCGCTCTCCATCTCGACGATGGAGGGGATCGAACCACAGATGTTCGTCTTCGCATGGGCGGCGAGCTCGTCGCACGTCTCGGCCATCGGCGATGACGGGGTGATGGGGTAGATGGCCGCGACTTCGCTGCACGCGAAGGCGACCTGGGCGGCCGCGGTATTACCGTCGACCATTATCTTCTTGGCCATTTTCCTGTTGTCCTTCTTCTCTTAGGTGAAAACAAAATCAGGCTTCGGGCTTGGTCTTCCTGAGACCCAGGCCGCGGTCGCCTTCCTTCCACTGGCCGCGGGCCTGAAGCAGGTTTACGCGCTCGAAACGCTTGAGAACGTTGCGCTTTGATGTGATTTTGCTGGTGCCTTTCAGGCTGCGATGCTGACTCATTTCTGCTTCTCCTGTTCGAAAAATGAAATGATATTATAGCATAATGAGGCCCCAATGAGCAAGTGGTCTCATTAAAGATTTTTTGCCGGCGCGCCGATATCGCCTAGCGGAACAAGAGCGTCGTGCCCAGGCGGTTCACCACGAAGATGCGCCCGCCGCGCGCGTAACCCCGGTAGTAGCGGTACTTCGTAGCCTCCGGCGTGTCGCCGACCAGGTTGAAGCGCGGCTCCGGACCCTGCCAATCAGCATGGTAGTATGTGACGAGGTTGATGACGCCGTCGGGTGCAGTATCCGGTATGACGATAGTGATCGTTCCATCCGCCGCCGTCACTATGCCGCCCTCCACGGCCACCGTGCCGCCACTCGCCCAAAGTTCGCCGAGCCTCAGCGTGCCTACGCCGGCGCCGTTCGAATCGAGCGCCACCTGCGCATTGCCTGCCGCCTTCAGCGAGGCGGCGGTGACGGCGTAGTCGAGGTCTGCGCCCTTCATCGCGCCGTTTGCGGCGAACGTGAGCGACGCTCCCGCCCCGAGCTCGACCGAAGAAAGTGCCGTTTCATCGGCGAACACCTTGAGTGCGCCAGCCGTGTCCGCCGGCACGCTCACGGATGTTGCAACCGCCTCGGCGCGCGTCGTGTACACGCGCAGGTCGCGGATGTACATCTTCGCCGCAGAGCCGCCCGTCGCGCCGATGAAGCCGAGCGTGGCCTTGCCGTCCCAGTCGGACGCGCCTGCACCGACGACTGAGGCCAAATCAACCTCCCTCTCAAGAGTCGTGAGAAGAGCACCCTTGTGCCACACGCGGCCCACCAGCTTGTGGCCGTCCCACATGACCTCCACATTGTAGCCGTCCTTGACGAAGCGGTCGGCCGTGGACGAGAGGTTGCCTTCGGGCGTCTCGAACTTCGTTCCGCCAATCGCCCAGCCGCAGTTCTCCTTCTGGTAGAGGTTGAACCAAAACGCCGCGCACGTCGCGTGCCCCGCGGCAGCTCCCGCAAGTGCACCGCCCAGTCTGGTCGTGTCGCAGAACGCCGCGCCTTCCGCCTCGTTGTGGATGCAGAAGGCGATGCCGTCGGCCCATTCGGTCGAGGCGCCGGCGCGCGCCTGGTAGGTGAACGTAACGCGCCAGGGCCGCGCCACGTCAACGCGTTCCGTGAGGAACGCCGATCCAGCCTTGTTCGCCTCGCCGTAGAGGATCCAGAATCCGTTCGCGCCGAGCGCGTCGTAGTCGGTCTGCGCCTGCTCGGTGAATGTCCACTTTGCGAAGTCGTCTGTCTCAAGCCGCTCAAGCCCGGTCGGAGTGGCCGCGCCGCCTTCAAGAGAGACGGCTGCCGGACCGTAGATGCGCGCTTCTGAACCGGACGCCACCGCGACGGAGACGGTGTTCTCGACGAGATCGCCCTCTTTCGCCTCTTCGGTCTTCACATGCGTGAAGAGCTCTGTTTCCGTGAAAGTGGTCGTCGGGCCGCTGCGCCAGTTCGTCTTCTCGTCAATCGTCGTCCAGTTCACGCCGTCGCGGCTCGCCTCGAGCGTCCAATACGAAGGACTGCGCGCGGGCGTAGAATCGTTAGCCGTGGTGAAGGAATACGTGGCGACGGGTGTTGCGCTGTCCGCCAGGCGCATCGTTATGACGCAGTACTTGGAGGAGTCGTTCTCGTCGGTGGGCGCGGGCGCACCAAGGCAGGCCTTGGTCGCGGTATTTGCATCGAAGAGATTGCCGGGGCCTTCGCCGCCATTCCCGCCCCACGAGTACGTGGAGCTCGTCCAGAACTCGCCCGGCGCAATGGTCGATGCGTCGACGCCTGTGCTCTTGGCGAGATTCAGGTTCTGGCGCACGCCGTCCTTGTCGTAGAGCGAGAACTCCGAGAGCTGTACGATCGTGTCGCCGTAGGTGCGCTTGACAGTGAAGCGGAAATACTTCTCGTTGAACAACTGGTCGTCTGAAGCCACCTCGGGCAGCACGACGTCGGCCGTGCCGGTGGCTACGCCAACCGTTGCGCTGTGCCCCGCCAAAAGGCGGTATCCCTGCGCGCCCGAAGCCGCATCGGCCGCCACGAGGAAGCGTCCATTCTTCACCTTCACTTCGCCGGTGAAGTGGTCGCTGCGCGCCACCGTCACGCACGCGCCGCCATCGACGACGAACGTTCCGGAGCCCGCAAGCTCGCCTGCGAAGACGACATTCTTGGACGAATCCACGACGAACGTCGTGCCCGCTTCAAGGGCGATGCCGCCCGCAAGGTCCACATCCTCCGCAGGCGAAAGCGCGAGCGTGCCACCCGCGACCGCAAGCATGCCGTCGAAGGACGCAAGAGCGCCCGTCAGCGCGAGCTTGCCGTCGCCGCCCTTCACGAAGCAGCTAGACGCCTCGCCCGACAGCGTGCCGCCGAATACGAAGTCGGCAACCGCGTCCACCCAGAACTCGCCCTCTCCCAGATCAAGCGCGCCCGAGCCCGAGAGACCCTCCGCATAGGAAAACGCTGGGAACAGCAGCTCCTGCGGCAGTATCTCCCAGTTGGCCCAGCGGTCGAACGTGCCTGTGCCGCCCGCAGTGCGCGCACGGATGAACACGCTCAAGTACTGTCCGCCGCCGTTCTCCCTGAATGCAAGCTCGAACTTATGCAGCCCGGCAGTATATGCCTTCCATCCCCCGTTGTTGTTGTCTGCACCCGTCGTCACGCCCGTGTAGTAGTAGTAGCGCTCGCCGTCGATGTAGAGCACCACTCCGTCGTCCGAACGGAAACCAAAGGCGTACTCGCCGTCGTAGGGCAGGTAGATGTAGCCCGTCATGCCTACGTGGAAGTTGTCGGCATTGCAGTATTTTCCGAGGAAGCGCCACCCAGAGGTGCTTGTTTCGGCGACGGGGTCCGAACATAGCTTCCCCCAGCCAAAGTCCCACGTGTTGCCGAGGATGGCCGCATCGCCGCCGTAGAAGTAGTCGCGGAACGCCGGAAGCGTCTGGAAGCTCGTGTACGAGTTGTCTGTGGAATCGAAGAAGTTGAGCGCGAGGCCGCGATAGCCATCGGTGCGCTTGGGCGAAACCGTCACGCGCGCGCCGGAGGCGATGTCGAGCGCGCCGACGTTCGTCGCCTCCACGAGCGCGAGCGTGCCGCCGGAGACTGTGAAGTTCTTGGGGCTTCCCTGGCCGTGGAGCGAATAGACCAGCGTTCCCTCGCCCGCCTTCACGATCTCGCCATGCGTCTCGTCAACGGAGAAGGAGCCGGAGAGGTCGCTCGTCGTCTCGGCGGGAACGTTGAACACGAGGCGCGGCACGCCGCCGCCCAGCCGAAGCCCGCCTTGCACGTCGGAATCGTCTTCGATCACGGTCTCCCTTCTGCGCGTGGGGAAGAGCTGCGCGTTCGAAAGGAACTCGGCCGTTCCGCCAGGCGGCGTCACCTTGACGCCGATGTCGTTGCCGCCCGTCGCGTCGTAGAAGCCGATGACGATTTCGTGCCAGCCTCTTGCAAGGTTGATCTTCTGGTTCGTCGTATTGAACTGATCGTCGTTCCATCCCTGGTCCTTGATGTTCGAGACGACCATCTTGCCGTCGATGAACACGCTTGAGCCGTCGTCCGATGCGGTGCCGAAGCCGTATGTGCCATTCTTATCGGTCCAGAAATATCCGCGCCAGATGCCGATCCAGTAGTCCTTCGAACCGAAGTCGCCGGGGTAGAGCTGGTTCTGGCCATGGACTACGAACGTGCCTCCAAAAGCGGACGACATCCCCGTGGCCTCGGCCTCGCGCGACGCCTCGAACTCCTCCATGCGCGCAAGCGTGGAGATGATGTTCTTCCAGTCGGCAAGCGCGTTGACGCCGCTGTAGTACTTGCCGAGCAGTCCCCTTCCCGAGCTCATCAGCTCGAGCGTCGCGCCAGGAGCCACTACTGGATGGGCGATCGCCGCGGCATCCACGGCAAGCGTGCCCTCCTGCACCTCGAACGCGCAGCATGTGCCAGTCTGAATGAGCTCTGCACGGCCCGCGCCGATCTTGACGAGCGTCACGTTCGGGGCCACCGTGCCGGAGAACGTGCCACCAGTGAAGGCGAGGCGTGCAGTGGTGCCTTCGGGCGCGGTGATCAGGCCCGCGCCGTTGAGCGCGCCCACGGCGACCGTTGCGCCGCCGTCGATCTCGAACGTTCCGCCAGCCTCGACCGACAGATCGCCGGAGAGGATTCCGTCCGCGCCCACCGCGAGCGTTCCGCCAGAGACGACCGTGCCGAGCGTCGCCTGCGCGGCGGCGAGCACCAGCCGGCCCGCGCCCTCCTTGCCGAGATATCCTCCCGGAACAGAGTGGGCGAAGCTCATCGTGTCGCCACCGCGCACATAGAGGATGAGCCGCGCCGCGTTGCCCAAGGCGGGCATTGCCTTGTCGAAGTCCCAGCTAAATCCCAGATCGGAGCCGATCTGGAACTGCGCGCTGTCGCGCACGGTTATCGCGCCCGCGTAGTCGTTCGCCGTGCCGCCAAAGACGATGCGCCCGTTGTCGCTCACCGTCATCGGACCCGTACCGTGGACGCTTCCGAGGAACGTGAGCGTAGAATTGCTCCACAAGTGCATCTTCATGCCATCTGCGTCCACCGTGACGCCGAACCTCTCGGGGAAGACCGTGCTCTGGTCGCCGTTGCGGATGTTGCCGTCGTTGAAGTAGAAGTGCGCGGGATCTACCGCTCCCGTCGTCGCGCCGTATGCGTTTGGACAGTTGCGGAAGAAGATCGTCGCGCCGTTGGTGACCACCACGTTGCCAGTGAAGGGATTGTCGCCGCCAAGGCCGAAAACGCCCGGACGCCCGCCCACGACAGTGCGGGGTTCCGTGGCAGTGTCGCCCATCCCGCCTGCAGGCTGGTATATGAAGCCGCTGCCGCCGATCGTGTAGGCCGCGCGTCCACCGCCGAAATGCGCCTCGGAGCCGTCGAACGTGATCGTGCCCGTGTAGGTGAAGTGATGGCCGGGATAGGAGCCCACGTAAAGTCCGGGATGGCCCACAAGCGAGAAGGAGACGTCCTTCTTGCTGTTGGCGCAGAAGAGGAGCGAGCCCACGGAATCGGGCGTGATGCGGTCGATGAGCCCCTGCACGTCGATGTCGGCATGGTTGAGGACGAGTTCGCCGCCGTTCACAAGCCTGATCGCGCCAGTCGTGCCAAAGCCGCCCGCCACGTCGCTCTGGAGCATGACGGAATCAACGGTGATGCCGCCAGTGAACGTGCTGTTTGCAAGAAGCACGATCTTGAAGCCATCGCCGGGAAATCCGCTCGCCTCAAGCGCCGTCGGCTTCCCGGAAAGGTCGACGAGCGCATTCTGCACGTTGACGACGCCCTGGTTCTGCACGAACGAATATACTGGCGTCGCCGCCTGGTCGTACGTGATCGTGCCCGTGAATGCGAACGTGCCCGAATAGCCGATCTTGACGTTCGGATGCCCGGTGAGGTCAATGTTGTCGGCGGCGCATTCCGGCGTGATCAGCACCGTGCCCGCGCAGTCTGCGGGGAGCTTCGCGACGAGCGCCTGCGCACCGCCCGCCTCAGAGCACAGCACTGCCGCGCCTGGCGCCACAGAAAGCGTAGTCACCGAAGAGAAGTTCGCAAGCGCGTTGAACTTGCAGGATCCCTCGGAGACGGTGATCGGCCCGGCGTAGTTGAACGCCTCGGCGAAGTTGATGCGGCCCGTGCCGGTCTTGACGATTGCGCCGCCAGGAGAGGCGGAATCGACAGTAAAGAGGTTCTTCACGTCCACAGCAAAGTTGGATGGAACGTCGAACGTCGCGCCGCGCGCGCCGACGGTGCAGTATTCGTAGCGGTTTTCGAGGAAGTTGCCGTTCGTCTGCCGCGCCTTGAGCGTGCCGCCGTTAAATGAGATCGCCTGCGTGCCGGCCATGTTGTTGTTCTGGAAGCGGTTGAGCTCGAGCGTGCCGCCGTTGAGGTGGAGAAGTCCGCTCTGCGCATCCGTGTTGCCCGCGTACGTGAACTCGAAACCGGGGCAGAGAAAATGGCCGTCGTTGATTGTCACCTCGCCGCTGCCGCCGTCCGTGGCGATGAGGAACCAGTCGGTGCACACGAGCGAGCCGCCGTTCATGACGAAATTGAACGTGGAGCCACCGGCGAATGCGCCGCGGAACCAGCCGTTCACCGTCATCGCAGCGCCGTCTTCGAGAACGAGGTTCGCCACGCCGCCGTGCGCGAGGTTGAGTCCCTTGTTGAAGAGAGCGGTAGCCGTATCGTCGGCCGCGCCGGGCGTGCCCACGCGCAGCGTGAAAGTGCCGGCGCTCGTTGCGCCCTCCACGGGCGCATCCTGCGAAGTGAATGCGCCAGATGCGACGTCGAGCGAGGAGGGAAGAACGCCTCCATTCAAGATTATCGTGCCCGTCTGCCCCGTGAAGGCGAACGAGCCGCCATCCACCTTCACTGTGCCCGAGGCGAGATTGAGCATCTTGAGCGCCACGTCGCCAGTGATCGTAGCGGTGCCGCCCTGCGAGAAGGCTGCGGCATCAGTCGGCACGCTGCCGCCAAGCCAGTTGCCGCCTTCGCTCCAGAGTCCATCGCTTCCGCCCCACACGTTCTGGTAGGCGAAGCTCTCCTCCGCGTAGTTCGACCACACCTGGTCTGCAGTGAGGCCGTCGGAGTGGACGCGGATGGCCGCGATGTATCCCGAGAAGAACATGTTTCCGTCGAACCCGCCCGTCGAGCTGCCGTTCTTCACGCCGCCGATGTGGAAGTTGCCGCCAGTGGGGATGTCGAGCGCCGTGTAGGCGTCTTTCGTGATGCGCTTCGCGCCATCCACGTAGAGAGCCTCGTTGCCGGAACCATCGCGCGTGATGACCACATGGTGCCAGACGTCGGCAACCGGCACGCCGTTCCAGCCGATGTTGTTGCCATAGTGCTCGATGGCGTTGCCGTTGTCGGTGCCATAGCGCATTTCCATGCACTTGTTCCCGCTGCCGCGGTACGCCCACGAGAAAAACGTCTCAATGCCCTGCGTCAGCGACGGATTGCATATCCACACTTCGGCCGTCCAGCTGTCAGAGCCTACGACCGTCGCGGGAAGCGCGTCGGAACACCACATGACGGAATCGGCGTTGCCGTTGAAGAGGACTGCCGGAACGCCATGCGCCGCGCGGGAGAAGACGCCGCCCGCGCCAGCATTGACCGGCACGAAGTTGCCCACCTTGTCGGCCCCAGTCGCCTGGTTAGCCCATACGCCGATGAACCCGCCCTCCGAAACGCCCGTGACGTTCGACATGTTCAAGTCCACCACAAGGCTCCCCGCAACCTCTAGCGCCTCGGCTCTGAGGCAGAACAAGCACATTGCGGCAAACGCCAGAGCGTTCGCCATCGTTGACCTCTTTTTCATGGCAATCTCCTTTTCAGTCTTGCGGACCAAAACGGTCCCCTTTTCAGATTTTCACAATTATACCCTAAACAAGTCTGCAAAAGCAAGCACAGGTTAGCATGTGACAATAAGGTGACAATGGCGAGAGTGGGTGGGGATAGGCCGATATAGGCCGGGCTAGGCCAGGCTAGGAGTGGGATCGATTAGGAATTTTCAGTTAGCCCGCCGCCCGCGCTGCGCACGGGCTCAATTTCTGGCGACTGCGAAGTCGACGAGGTGGCGCGTCTTAGAATCGAAGGAAAGCCCGATTAGCCACACGGGGCGCGGATCGGCCTTGAACGGTTCTGCATATCCCCTCTCGCGGATCTGCTTGAACGCATTGTCAACTGGCTCGTCGACTTTCAGCTCGAAGATGCAGACCATCGCAGGGTGCTTGGCCACGACGTCGGCACGGCCGTTCGACTGAACGTTCTCCATCGTGAAGTCGAAGCCCTGGCTTGCGAGGAGGAACGAGAGGCAGCGCCCATAGGAGTTCTCATGGACGCAGCGCTCCGTGGAACCATAGACCATGCCGGCGTAGAGGGACTGAAGGCCCTCAAAAAAGTAGTCCCAATCGGCGCCGATGAGATAGTCGCCAAGGCGGGAAGCCCAGTAGACGCTCTTGTCGGCAGCCACACCAGTCATCAAAAGGCACAGGTCCTGGCGCACCTCCTCATCCGGAACGCCAAGGACAAACCGGTTTGTCGCAGGATTGTAGTCGCGGATCGTGAGATAGCCTGACTGGAACAGCATGGGAATCGGCTGGAGGTCGCGCAATTCAGCGACGTCGAACGTGTTCGCACTGACGTTTTCGGTCGCTTCCGGATCGATCCGCAGCATGTCCTCGCGCTTCAGGTAGTTCATAAGCATCGAAGGACGCCCCGTCGTCGCCCAAGTCGCCGTGAAGCCAGGCTCTTTGCGGTAAAGCGTGTAGGCCACCGAGATTGGATTATACACCGTCGTCTCGACGTTCTTGGCGAAGCGGAAGCCGTTGTACCAGCGCTTCATCTCCGCCCGGTACTGTTCGTACGGCTTGCCCATCTTCTCCGCATGGGCGCGGAGGTGCTCCTCGAAGTTCGCCGAAAGCTCATCCTCCGTGTAGCCGAGCATCGTCGCGTATTCGTCATCCTGCGAAATGTCCACTATGTTGTTCAGCGCTGAGAACACCGAAAGCTTCGTGAACTTTGAGACACCAGTCATGAAGAGGAAACGGATGTCGCCCGTACGGTTCTTCATCTGGGAGTAGACGGCGGAGAGACGGTCGCGAACGGCCTCGGCCTTGGCGATGTCGTCAAGGCAATGACCCACGGGCGCGTCGTACTCGTCAATTAGGATCACAACTCCATTGCCGCCATTCGCGGCGGAGAGCGACTCGATCGCGCAGCCAAAATTATCCGCAGGAGAAATCGTCCTGTCAAACGAATACCCCGCCTCTGAAAGCTTTCGCTCAACGTGCCATGCAAGAGACTTCTCGAACGCAGGTATGTCTATCGTATCCAGGTCGTTGAACTCGAAGTGGATGACCGGATACTTATCCCACTTCCAGTCAGTTCCATCGATGTAGAGGCCCTCGAACAATTCGCGCCTGCCGCCGAAGAACGCCTTGAGTGCGGAGACCGTGAGCGACTTGCCGAACCTACGCGGACGCGACAGGAAGAACAGCTTGGAGCCAACGGTAGTCACAAGACGATGGATGAACATCGTCTTGTCAACGTAAATGCAACCATCCCGTCTCATGGACGGAAAGTCGTGCGTGTCTGTGGCTATCGGTCTCATCGCCGAATATTATACCAAAATGGCCGAACCAGGCGCAACCGAGTAATTGCTGCTGGAGTTTACCCATTTTCAGTTTCTGGCGAGGCCAGGCAGATTTGCCGCGCGCGTTGGAGACAAAAAAGCGGCACCTCTCCGCCGATTTTCGGTATAATACCGAGTGCAAAAAACCAAGAAGAGGCACCGCACCGTGAATGATACCGTAATAGCCGCGAAAGCGAAAGAGCAGCACGACAAATTTTTGGGTAAAGTTTCTACCCATTTCTCGAAGCCGAAAGCGCGGTTCATCCGGGAGGCCACATATGGAATCCAAGCCTCCTGGCGACACGAGGCTTTCGTCCATCGTGCGCGCGATAAAGGACGACGTCGCGCCGATCCAGACGGAGAAAAGGCTGTCGCGCAACATCGAGGACGAGACGCTCGAGCGTGAGATTTCCGCCGCGATCCTGTCCGAGGGGGCGCGGCATGTCAGGAAGGACACGCTCATCCTCGTCGACCCGACGGAGATACGCAAGGAGTACGCCTACAAGATGGAATACGTCACGCGCGTCAGGGACGCAAGCCGGTCTTCAAAGGAAGGACGCAACGTCGTCATCAACGGCTACCACGGGTGCATCGCCGCGGCCTGCACGAGCGGGTCGAGGAAGACGATCCCCCTCGCGCTCAAGCTCTGGTCGTCGCGCGCGCCGGGCTTCAAGGGGGAGAACGACGAAGTGCTTAAGATCATCAACGACATATTCGAGGCGACGGGCGGCAAGGGCATCGTCGTCTACGACAGAGGCGGCGACAGGCCCGCCTTCTACGGGGACTTCATCGAGAAAGGCAGGGACTTCATCGTGCGCGTAAAGTCGCGCAGCGTGCTCTCGTGGAACGGCCTGCACGAGATCAGATTCCTCGCGGAGAACTGCACGATGCAGCACCGCCACCATGTCACGTTCGACTCGCACGGCAGGGAATGCAACATCCAGATATCCTTCGGCACGATGCCGAGAATGTCGACCTGTCCCAGTACCTGACTGGCTTTGCGGAACTGCTCGACCTCAACAACGGATAGCCGCCTTATGATTCGCAAAATACACTTCCCGAAAATCACCTCACCCGCATAAACATTGGGCGAAGTCTCATTCAGCCTTTAAAATGGATAAATTCCGGAATAGAGGCACTCCTGGTGCGAGGATAGTAGGGATGATGGGGACAGGAATCAACCGCACGATTGTTTACAATCACAACCAATCAACTTTCAGTTCTGATCACTCTCATTTTCCAGCGATCGAACTCTGGCAATATTGTCACGTATTAACAAAGCAACGAAACTGGCGCCTATAAGATGCCAAATAGTAACGATAGCAGACAATGTAACTGCGGTCTTCGGGTTACAGTGCTCCGCAATGCCCAACAGGGATGGCACATCCATAAGGGCAAAAGTCACAGATATACACCAGTCAGAAGTCATATCACTGGGACTTTCTACTAGCAAATACACGATTCCGACAAAAACTTCCGCAGCTAATACCTTGCACAAAAAGCTGGCTATCAGCAAATGCACGGGAGCCGCCCCTGCGGCAATCTGCCGTCCACGCAATTTTATCGCACAGGAAATCTGCGAAAGAATGAAACATCCCCAGATAGCACATACCACAACGTGCATAATAGCCATTGTTACCATATGCTGGTTCCAAAGCTTTTCTCCAGCCTCTTTAACTGGAGAAGCCCACGAAAAAAGCACAGCGGCGCTAATCACCCCAAGGAGGAATACACTATATGCGTATGATTTAAGGAACTTGTCGGCTGAAAAACACGATGACCACACTGTTTTCGGGATATCGACAAAAATACCTTTGAAAACAAAACTAAGACCCTTAAAAACACCTTTAAAGAGATTTCTTCCAAGAAACTTATTTTCGAATTTCAGAATGACCTCCTCAAGCGGTAAATATTTCCGCGAAATAAAACAAGCTACAAAGACTAGATGAAATACCGCTATAAGTGCCATAATCGTCAGACACAAGAATTCTTTATCCAAGTTCAAAAAAACCAGTAGGATAAAAATGAATGCCAAAATCAGCAATTTCAAAACACTACTACTTGCCACCTTGTTGAGCCTCGTTGGCTTGAAATAAAATACGACCCCTATATATAGCAAGAACGAAATAAACACCCGCAAAATTACATCAAAATCGGAATCAGACATAACCGCAAAATACAATAAGCCTGAAATCTCAAAAACAATAACACTTTTAGCTCTTTCGCCCCAAAGCAAGGCAGTGCCAGCTACCAACAAGGACAAAGCTGTTAATTGTACCATATACGGGCAATTAAAATATGACAACGTCAGAGCCACAAATGCAAATGCAGCCGACACCCAACCTACTAGCTTTACTTTTTCCTTCAAGTCATTCATTTGTTATCGTCCTCGTACCTTGTTTTTCCAATGGGATAAAGACCGGACCAATTTTCTCCCCCATATCGTCATTGACGATTAGACCTTCATTCAACCGCACTGGACAGACCCTTCAGAAGTTTTGCGCCCAAACCCTTGCTCGCCTCCGAGTCTTCAGTCTTAGGAGAATGGGACCCCTCATCAAGAGTTCCTGGGAGAGTGGGAGCCATTAACACTTTGCCAGTACCACGATAGACATTGACAAGGCCTTCGCCGTTGACCATTGAACCAAGCAGAGACTTTGAAGAACGTTCTACTGTGAAGTCAAGCGTACCAGACCAGCAAACAGCCATATTGCCGTCGATCTTCAACACATCATTCTCGAGAGAGAATTCAAAGAGCTCTTCGCGTGGCACGAAACTCTCAAGCGCACAAACACCGTCGCCGACAAGAGACAGATTGAACAGTCCCTTGCCACCGAAGATCGAAGAGAGATTTTTCCGCATGATGACCTTTTCCTGGATGTTGGCGTCGCACGCAAGGAACATCCCGTCCGTGAGGACGATTCCCTTTTCGCCCCACGATGCAACATCCTCCAAAAGAATATAATTGTATGACGGTTCAAGCATCACAAAACCGTTCCCCATATATATTGGCTTAACAGCGGACTCCTTGGTAACGGCCGCCTTCAGCCAGTTCTTCGCAAGCTGTCCAGCGCCGGTGATTCCAGTTGTAGACTCCACGGGACCACTGATCCACTGCATCGCGCCAGCCTGAATCTTCACTGCATTGCCGTTCAATTCGCACAGCAACTGTCGCTTCGCGAACCCCATCTTCCCCATGAAATATTCTCTCATAGCGGTTTCCGGCGTAACGCTCCTATCGGACTTATGTTCCACGACCGTGAAGCAACCCAACTTCTCCTTCTGGATAATGTTGGCATTATCCAAAACATTTCTCATCTTTATCATTGTTGTCTCCTTTGTCGTGAAGCCTGCATGTCGCCTCGCGATCTCCTCTATTGACATTACACATTCAGATTGTTGTAATCCTGGACACGAGGATTAACCATCAATACGGGAACATACGAATATTACTTCATATCCCCCTTTAGCACCCCCAAGTCCTTCTTGGCAGACTCAATTAACTTCTTCTGTTTCTCTGGTGATGCTGCGCGAAACTCCTGCATATCCACTTCAAGTACCTTTCCTGGATCTTCCCCCTTAGCAATGATTGTCCAGAACTCACGCCGGATGGCCTCGTACTCCTTTTCGGGACCTCCGCCACAACCTGCAAAACCGAATATCACAAGCACTGTGAATACCATTATGACTTTCTTCATTTTTCATTCCTTTCTTTACTCAAGTACTCATCCTGCGAATATGGACCATGTTCTCTGTACAAGCCATGAAACTCTCAATCAAACTTACGTACCGATTCAGGCTTGACGGCGGAAATATCAAGATACTTCAAGGGGAGTTTGTCAACCAACGAAAGACCCAGAGCCACCTCTGCATCGTTCTCAAGCATACGCTGAGTGTACTTCACGCCATTGTTGTTAAAATAAGCTCGTTCAAAGAGCTTAATTTGATATCCTTTCGCGTCCTTGTGAGTCCAAGTCGCCGTCTGTATTATTCCCCGCCCGGGGTCTTCTTTCGTAACCGAAGGCTCCAAGCTTGGGATTCCTGGGTAATTCTTCACAAGAAGACGCGCAAACTCCTCGCTTGAAATATCCCCTGCATTAAAGAGTCTGGTTATACCCTCCTCTCTGAAATAAACTTCTTTCACATTGCCTTGATCATCAAGCCATACATGACACAGATTTGGACTATCCCTAGTAGTACGCGCAACAGATCTCAAAAATTGAACTTCGCCAATTCCTTCTTTCTTGACTGCAACCACAATCAAGTTCTTCTTTGGAAGTTTCAGTTTGTTACTCGGAGGGTAATATCCTCGAGCGGTAAGCCAATTCTTGACGACTTCGCCCTTCGCAACCTCGACCCCATTGGTGGTTTTCAGAACAAGTCGGAACCATAAAGGGGAGCCCACATCGATAAGGTCTTTCTCAAAAAATAACCGCTTCCTGTCCTCTTCTTTATTGCTAAACTCTCCTAGCCTGCTATCTAATTTAAAACAAAATTCAGATGCATCTTTAGGGATATTCGTAGGAATTGAGATTGTCTCAATAATTTCTTCTAGTTTTTCAACCGGTTCTGCAAGCACAGCCCATTCCACCATCACCTTGCAGTGACTTGCCAGACTGTACATAGGTTTTGTAAACATTCTTACGCCACCATTACGACGTCTCTCACGCGATGCTTCTAAGAACTTCGAGTTAGACTGCATCTTCTTCGTGGCAAGTTGCTTATGCTCAGTGGGCTTTCCATTTTTCAAAGCATGTTCCCTTTCATCAATCTTTTTCCTCATCTCCTTCTGTGCGGTAATCACCTTATTCCACTCAGCTTTCTTTGAGGCATATTTCTCCTTAATGGCTGTTTTTTGCGAAGCACTTCCAACTCGCTTGTAATCAATTACTAATCGCTCCATTTCTCTCTTTAACGTACCTGCCTTGTTCATCGTCTTACTATACTGTTGTTTCATCTCCATAATCTCTTTCGCTGCGACACGCTCCTTTTCCTGTTCCTTTGCCAGTGCAGCGATCTCATCTTTTCTCTTGGCATCTTCTGTTCTAATGTCCGAAGGGTCAAATTTCTTAACACTTTTCACCTCATTGCCGTTCATTCCATCTATTTCAACCCACTCTAAAAATGCATCAACCTCTTTCACCGCAGCTTCCAATTTGTCCTGCTTTGAGACCAGGTCCTGAAAGAACTCCGAATATCCAAGCACCAATTCCTCCGCCAATTTTGTTTTCTCAACAGGCCTTCCATTTACATCCTGCAAAACAAGACGAAAGAAGGTCCTATTCTTATGTTCTTTGGCCACCTGCAATCCTTTGTTATAGAGCTCTCTCAATCCCTGGTCATAGAGATTCTTATTATTACGCCAATAATTATGAATATCAGAATACCGTTCATTCGTGTCACTAGATATCTCAAATCTACCAGCTGTAGACAACTTTGGTTCTGTAGCTTCCTTTACCCCTTGTGCATTACGTTTTGCAGGAAGCATCCATTGAACCTGATAACCATAAATTCCTGCCAATGCGGCCAGCTGTTCGCCGATGGTCGGAGTGTTGTTTTTAATCATCGCATTTTTATAATCACCGGGAAGTAATAATGGAAATTTTGTGCCTGTCCGAAATCTTTCAGAACTTGGGTCATACAACCAATAATTGTCAAAACTGCTCCACTTCAAGAACGTTTCGACATCTCCCTCGGCCTTTTTGACGTTTTCTTCGTAAGTTTGTTTCTCAGTAGCCCTTGTGGCCTCATCCTTTTCAACTTCAATTCCATTACGAAAATCAACAACCACAAGATCTTTTGAGGAGGCGGTTATCTCCTTGCAGGCGGCAAGTGCATCGTCACCTGACATCCTCATATACAAACCCTTGATAACAAGCGTGTCCTTAGGTGCGGATCTTTTGGTTGCAGACGATACCTTTGCTACTGACGCCCCCTTGGCTGAAGACGAGTTCTCATCGCCGCCAGATTCCGCATCTGATTTGCTGCATCCAGCAAAGACCATGCTCAATAGCATAAACAAACCGACGAGGCACACGTATGCAACCGCCTCTAATTTAGTTTGCTCTTTGTTCATCATCCACCTCGTTTGATTTCTTCTAGTTGTTTTTTATTCTTCAATCAGCAACGACCCCCACCGCGAGAATCTGCTTTCAGGACCGTTTCATTAAACTTATTAGCAAATGAGAAGCGGTTGTTACACCTCATACGAAGATTTCTAAGATTTTTAGGATTACAGGCCGGGTTAGGACTAAAGAGATACTAGGATTCCTAGCCAGGCCTAGAATCCTATCTATCCCGCATCGTCAAGGCCACACGAAAGCCGAAGCCTTTGGTGTGACGGTTCGGCTTGAGCCAAAGGCGGCGAAAGGCGCGGCATTCCATCGCCTTGTCACCCCAACCGCCGCCGCGCAGAATGCGGGAATAGCCCCATGCCATGCCCTTTGGATCCATCATCGGACGCGACACGCTACCAGCCCAGTCCAGACACAACTCCCACACATTGCCATGCATGTCATATAACCCCCACCGGTTGGGCAGGTAAGAACCAACCGTAGAGCCAGTTGCAAAACCTGCTTTTTAGTTTCACGCAAAGTCCGCTAAGTTCGCAAAGTCATCCATGAAACAGAACTTCGCGTACTTTGCGAACTTGGCGTGAGATGTTTTTGGAGGTTTTGCAATTACCTCTTGAGATTCCACTGCTGTCAATGGCAGCGCCAATAGCATATCATTATCTTCAAGGTAAATTGCAAAGCAAAAGTCAAATAGTTGAAAAAAGATTGTGAGAGTAGGATAGGAGAGTAGGATAGGTAGTTATAGGCCGGGCTAGGATAGGAGGGTAGGGATAGGTAGTTATAGGCCGGGCTAGGGGTAGGGGCGGCTAGGAATCCTAGCCAGGCCTAGCCAGGCCTATAATGGCCTATCCTCCTACCCTAAACCACCCTACCTTGGCAATGCAAGGCGGAAGCCATAGTGCCTGAGGCGGTAGTTCGGCATAAGACGCAAGCGATGCGATGAGTTGCAACCACGCGCGGTCTCGCCCCAGCTGCCGCCGCGGAGAATGCGAAACGCGCCAGCCACAGGACCTTTAGGGTCAGTCACCCCGCCCGACAGATCGCCGGCCCAGTCCAGGCACCACTCCCAAACATTGCCGTGCATGTCGTAAAGTCCCCATGCGTTCGGCATGTACGCCCCAACCGCAGTATGTTTCGCCGAATATCCTCCCCTGCCGTCGGCATGGTTTTCGCCATAGCGCCCCAGTTTCTTCATGTCATCCTCGGAACCGCCGCCGTTGTTGAACGCGCTAGTCGTCCCTGCCCGGCAGGCGTATTCCCATTGAGCCTCGGTGGGCAGGTCGAAGTCAAGCCCCGTACGCGCCCGCAGTCTGCCCATGAACGACATGGGGTCGACAGCCGAAGATGTTGGCCATTTCGCCCCGTCTGAAAAGCCGCGTATCTGGCCGAAGGAAACATTCTCCACCGGTCTCTTATCGCCCCTGAATTCCGAAGGGACCTGCCCCATCACAAGCTCATATTGCTTCTGCGTGACCTCGAAGACGCCGATGTAGTACGGCTTCGTGAGCGTCACCTCGAACTCGCCGCACATCTTGAACATGCCGGGCTCGATGCGCCGCAGCACAAGCTTCGAGGTCTTGTATTCGTCGGTGTTGAATGTGCCTTCCTGGACTGACGAGACTGGATAGACGAACGCCGTAGGGCCACCGGAAAGATCGATCACGCAGTAACGTCCGCCATGGGACGCAATCTTCTGCTCGTTCAGGATGCGGATCTGCGATTTAAGTCCGTCGAGGATGCGGTAGATCGAGTCGGCCCTACTTCTCGGCATGTCGCGCAGCGCGGTTTCGATCATGTTCGCCAGGTTCTGCGGCGGGATGTCGGGGATCAATATCCTTGTGGCGGCAAGCACGTCGATCGCATCGTCAAACGCGCCAGCCTCGACGAAAAACGTGAACGCGCCTTTGAGAAGAAGCAGTCTGGCTGCCTCTGAAGTCTCCTTCTCAGCAAGTCCCGCGGCGGCCCTGGCGACGTCGGCGCGCGTTTTGCTCCCTTTCCGCATCGCCTCCAGTGCAGGGCGCATCAGCTCCCGCACAGGCTCTTCGGCCTCCAGAAGCTCCTGCTTCGTCGGCATCGCAGCGAGCGACGCGGCCGCCGCCGCAAGAAAAACCATGACAAATGACTTGATTCTCATATCAGCTATCTCTCATCGGAAAATTCCATCTCGATCAATGATATCGCCCGCTCCACGCGGAACTTGATCTGGCGAAGATAGTTGCCGTCTATGCCGAACCTTCTGCACACCTCGGCAGCTGGCATCCCGTCAATCACGTGCGCGCGGTAGACGGCCTTTGTCTTCGCCGAGAGCGCGGTTTTCGTGAGCACATGCTCCACCGCGGTCTCGTGCCTAGCCTTCACCCATGCAAGGTCGAGCGCGATTCCCTGCTCCGGCGGAACTTCAGGCTCGTCCGCCAAATCGTCAAGAGAGACAATGCCGTTCACGCCATGGCACTGCTCCCGCCGGTATATCCCTATGAGCTGCCTGCGGATGAGCATCTTCAGGAACGTGCGGAACTGCGACTTGTCGGCATTGTACCTTCTTTCGGCCAGAATCTTCACAAGATGCCGGTATACTTCCTGGACCACGTCGTCGGGATCGTGATTGTGGTCGATCTGAACTATGAAATTCTTCATCACCGGGGTGTACAGGCCGAAGAAGCGCGTCCACGCCGCGCCATCGCCTCCGCCAGTGGCCTCGTTTGCGAGTTTCTCCAGCAGCGTCTGCGACGTAGAGGGAAACTCGTTCATTTAGCCACCTCGTATATTCCTTCCGCGCCAAAGGCAGAGCGGACGGCGTTCTCGTCGAACGACGACGCTGAGTGCCTGCGGAACGCCAGCCAGCACGCGGCGGATGCGACGACGGCCGCAGCCAGAACGACGGCGACGACGATGCGGCGCCTACGCCTGGCGGCCTGCGCCATTGCAGTCTGCCCCATGAGCCGCTTGGCTATTGCGCCAAGACTGGTCGGGCGATCCTTTGGATCTTCGGCAAGCATCTGCGGCAGAACTTCCGACCATGGAAGCTCAAACACCTCCAGAAGCTGAAGCGCCATTGATCCCGGCGCGTACAAGACGCCAGTGAGAAGATACACGGTCATCACGGCGAGCGAATACACGTCGGCCGCGGGAGTGGACTCTTCGCCACGCTCCACCTCCGGTGCCATGTAGCCATGCGTGCCCATCACAAGACGCGAATCCACCGATCCCTCGACCATGGTCGTCTCGGCGTTCACCTCGCGGCGCAGCTCCTTGGAGAAGAGCCTCGAGACGCCGAAGTCGGAAAGCACCACGCGGTCGTCGGCATTCAGCAGCACGTTGCGGAGCTTTACGTCGCGATGGACAATGCCCTGGGAGTGGATGTAGTCCAGCGCTGCGGCAAGATCACAGAACCACCGCCACACGCATTCCTCCTCCAGCGTGGAAGGTTCGATATCTGCAAGCGTATGCGGTGCGCCGTCCTTGCCAAGCACGAGATCCATCACGAAATACAGCGTCTTGGTGGCGTCGTCGAAGTTGAGGTCAACAACGCGCACTATGCGCGGATCGCCAAGACGGGCAAGCACCCTTCCCTCGGCGATGAACTTCTCCCTGATGACATCGACATGGCCGTGGTCCAGCGTGAACGCCTTCAACGCATAGTGTACGCCGAGGTGCGTATGCACAACCTCGTACACAGCCCCTATCGCTCCTTTGCCAAGAAGGCGAACGATGCGATAGACGCCTATCATGTCATCTACTTTTAAATCTGCCATGTCTACACCGGTAAACCTATAGCTGCTCAATTTCTGGCGACTGCGAAGTCGACGAGGTGGCGCGTCTTAGAATCGAAGGAAAGCCCGATCAGCCACACGGGGCGCGGATCGGCCTTGAACGGTTCTGCATATCCCCTCTCGCGGATCTGCTTGAACGCATTGTCCACCGGCTCGTCGACCTTCAGCTCGAAGATGCAGACCATCGCAGGGTGCTTGGCCACGACGTCGGCGCGTCCGTTCGACTG
>JAFUDL010000014.1 GCA_017459225.1 Kiritimatiellia bacterium | reverse complement strand
CTACTACATACTGCTACTTCGACATGGACCAAGGCATCCCCGAAGACCCCTTCCCCTATCTTGGATACCCGCACCTCTCGCTTGATAAAGTGTACCGCTTCGACGTCCTTGAAGGCGTCGAACCGCAGGCGCGCAAGAACGTGGTTGGCGGCCAGTGCTGCAACTGGGCGGAGCGGACGCCCAACATAACCATGCTGGAGTGGAAACTCTGGCCGCGCGCGCTTGCGCTCTCCGAGGCGCTCTGGACGTATCCTGACCCCGCAAAGCGCGACTTCGCGGAGTTCTCGCAGCGCGCCGCAGCGCACCGCCTGCGCCTCATCCGCTCGCACGTGAACTGCGCCCCGCTGAAATGAACAACTAGTTGTCCGACGGATCATTCCTACGACAAAAGGAGAAAAAGAAATGAACATCTCAAGAAGATTCTTCATCGGCGGCGCCGCGTCGTTCGGCGCGTTCGGGGGTTGCCGGTTCCTCGCCGCGCCAGGCTTCAAGGCCGGGGAGACGCCGCGTCTGCGCTTCGGCGTGGTCTCCGACATCCACATTCTCCACGTGGGCGCTGACGAGAAGATGGAGGCGTTCGGCAACAACCTCACGTTCAAGCACACGCTTGAATGGTTCCGCGCACAGGGCGTCGACGCCGTCGCGATCGCCGGCGACATGGCGGACAAGGGCATGGACGAAAACCTCATGGCCGTAGCCGAGGCATGGTACTCCGTGTTCCCAGACGACAAATACCCCGACGGCCGCCCCGTCGCCAAGTTCTTCATCACCGGCAACCACGACTGGGTCGGCTACAGCTACGGCGGACACGCGGAGAAGCGCTACCCAGACCCGAAGGAGCGCGCGAAGCACATTCTTCGCAAGGACATCGCTGGCTGGTGGGACAAGGCCTTCCACGAGCCCTACGTCCCGTTCAGCGTGAAACAGATCAACGGCTACACCTTCCTCGGCGCGCACTGGGACACCGGCGGCCACGGCGCGGAGACGGGCAAGACGGTCTATCCGTTCGCGCGCATCGAAGAGTATATGGCGAAGAACGGAAAGTCGCTCGACCCGAACCTGCCGTTCTTCTACGTGCAGCACCCACATCCCAAGGACACCTGCTACGGACCATGGGCGTGGGGCCACGACAAGGGCTCCGTCACGAAGACGCTTTCGGCATATCCTAACGCCATTGCGTTTTCGGGACATTCGCACTACTCGCTCACCGACGAGCGGAGCATCTGGCAAGGCGCCTTCACGAGCGTGGGCACGAGTTCGCTGCGCTACACCGGCATGCCTTACAACGAACGTCCCAACGAAGGCTATGAAAACACCAAAACCGGCAACCACGCGACCTGGAGGATCGACGCCGCGAAGTCGATGAAACAGTTCGCTGCGGGAGACTGCCGCCAGGGCATGCTCTGGAGCGTGTACGACGACTGCATCGTTGTGAGGCGCCGCGAGTTCCTCTCGAACCTCGACATCGGCGAAGACTGGGTGATGCCGCTTCCGGTGGCCGAGTCGAAGCCGTTTGCCTTCGCGGCGCACGCGCAGAAGGTGCGCGCCCCCGAATTTTCAAAGGACGCCGTGCCCACGGTGATCGCGATGAAGTCGATCAACCGCGGCGGCAAGTCGCCTGACG
Source organism: Kiritimatiellia bacterium (assembly GCA_017459225.1). GTDB lineage: Bacteria > Verrucomicrobiota > Kiritimatiellia > RFP12 > UBA1067 > RUG572. Next base: position 1,896 of record JAFUDL010000014.1, on the reverse strand, counting down.
GCAAGGAGAGCGTACCATCGGTGAAGAAGCCTACGTTCAAGATCGTCACGCCGCCGATCACGCCCGACACGAAGGGACGTCTCTTCAGGCTTGAGTTCGCGGCCGAGACGCCAGACGGCAAGAAGCGCGTAAAGCACGTGCTCGCCTCGGGCTTCAACCATTCGGAGAAGCACAAGAAGGCGTTGTCGAAGCAGTGGTGCTATTTCTTCAAGGACGAGCTCGGCTCCGGCAAGGTGCGTTTCACCGTGACGCCGATCAACTGCTTCGGCGCGCGCGGCAAGCCGATCGTCGCCGAATGGGAAGCCTCTTCTGCGCCTAAGACAGCTCGCAAGGCCCAGCCTAAAACCACACGAAAGCAATGAAAATGCCAAGACTTCTTCTCAGCGTCGCATGTGCTGCACTTGCGGCGGCGGCTTTTGCAGACGTTGTGCCGATTGACGCGCCGGCGCTCGTGCTGAAAGGCCGGACGCTTGCCGACGTGCAGGCGAACGAAATCAGCGGCAACGCCATCGGCACGCACATGCGTCCGCGGAACATGGTTGGGTACAACAAGACCATGCTGCCAAAGGAGGCTGCCCAGCCGGCGCGTCTGCGCGTAGAGATGCAGATGATGGATTCCTACCATCTCAAGTGCATCGTGCTGGAACTCTTCGACGGCGCTGACGGCGTGCAGGGCCGCGCAGTAGCAGCCCGCTACGTGCTGACGAAGGACCATGGTCTCGGCTGGAAGTTCGTCAACGCGGATGGGTCGCTCAATGGAACGGAACATCCGCTCGTGACCAGCCCCAAGTCCGCCGGATACGGAATTGCCGACCTCACGCTCGTGCCGCGCGACATTGACGTGGGCGGCAATTGCGGCGGTCGCGGGGCGACCGCCCTACCGGTGCATGGTAGGGCGGCCAGCCCTCTGGCCGCCGAGGGTCAGATTGAGGCCGCACGTGGCGTAATCGCGCGCTTCGCTGGCGAAGAGGTGGCGCGGCAGCTTGCGTTTGAGATCATTCCGTTCGACGCGGGGCGGCCCGTCTTCGAGGTGCTGGAACGCGGAAGGCGCATCCGCGCCTCCAACGGTGCGACGCTCGCGAAGGCGTTCTATACGGACGTCACGCGCAAGGGCGCGGGCGTGTGCTCGTGGAGCGGCAACCGCTTCGACGTAAATGCGTGGAAGAACGGCACGCCGAACGACGACCTGCGCGTCGTCTCGCCGTTCCGCCGCCACCTCTACATGCAGCCCTGCACGGCGTCCTATACCACCGCGTTCTGGGACGAGGCGCGCTGGATGCGCGAGATCGACTGGATGGCACTGCACGGCTACGATTTGCCGAACGCAGTCACCGCGTTCGAGGCGATTCTCGAGCGGGTGTGGAAAAAGCATGGCTTGACCGATGCTGAGATCGAGGCGTCGTTCGCGGGGCCGGCGTATCTCGCGTTCTCGCGCATGAGCTGCGTGGACAACGCGATCAGCAGTCTCCCGGCGGCGTGGCGGAAGCGGTCCGTGCCGCTCCAGCACGCGATCTGCCGCCGTCTGCGTTCGCTCGGCATGGACGTAATGGCGCAGGGGTTCGCGGGCGCGGTGCCGGCGGGCTTGAAGCGCGTCCATCCAAATGCGAAGATGGCGCAGCTCACGTGGGCGAAGTACTACCACTCGTGGTTCCTCTATCCCGACGACCCGCTCTTCGTGCAGATCGGCGCGGAGATCGTGCGCGAGTGGGAGAGGGAGTTCGGGAAGGGGAATTACTACCTGTGCGACAGCTTCATCGAGATGTCCAATTCCATGCCGTGGCTCAAAGAAGGGCACGAAGCGACGCTGAAGGGGCTGGAGGCATGCGGACGCAACATCTACGGCGCGCTGAAGGCTGCGAATCCGGACGCCGTGTGGACTCTGCAGGGATGGATGTT
>JAFUDL010000210.1 GCA_017459225.1 Kiritimatiellia bacterium | reverse complement strand
TCAGGCACAGCCCGGCTCGTCATCGACGGTGGTGTAGCTGGAGCCCTTGAGCGACAGGCCGTCGAGCACGCCGCCCATCTTCTCGCCGCCGGCGAAGGCGTCCCAGCTTAGGAAGCGCCGTCTTCTGGCACCTCTTCTCCACCAGGGCTGAGGATCTGTGTCCTGCCCGGTGACGCGGTAGAAGATGAGACGACGCTTTTCCATGGATATCTGCTCTTGAGCCCACTCGAAAAAAGCCAATGGCGCAAGCAGGTTGCCGCGCGAACCGTAGTCATACAGAAGGTACCATACGGCGTCCTCGTTCGCAAGAGCGCGCAGAATGCGGACGCCCTTTGCCGACTCCGCCGCATCGTCCCGCGCGGCGAGGCTCACGCCGTATGCCATCACGATGTGGACCGCGAGAAGCGCAAGCCACATTATCGCCGCCGCGGATAGTCCCCAGGCAAAACCCTTCACCGCGGCGCCGCCAGCCTCCTCGCGCAGCCGGTTCAGCTTTCGCCTGAATCCAAGCGCGGCGAGGGCGGCGAAGAGCGGAGCGGACGGCAGAATGCCCAAAAGACCAACTCCGAAGTACCAGAACGCCAAGCAGCAGAATATCGCGCCGACGACCGCCAGCGGAAGGAACGCCACGGCATACACCACCGCGATGCCGAAGGAGAGGCCGCACAGCGCGCGCAGACATCTGCTGCCCACGCCCCATCCCTTCAGGCAGCTCAGCCACACGATGAAGTTGCACACCGGCACGAGCGACATCGCTAGCTGCATTGCGACGTTGCCGGTGAGCGGGTTGCTAAACGCCTCGTCGCACATTCCCGTGCAGATTTCAATTGACACCGCCGCGAACGGCAGCGCCACGCCGAATATGAACGTCGTCACCGGATGCGCCAGACCCTTGCACAGGCGGGCGAAGAATCCCAGCTTCTTCTCAGTAGTTTCCATAAGATGCAACTCCTTTCGATGAGATTGCCGTCATTATACCACAACTTGTGCCGGCGTGGAAAGTGGTCCACCTAGCCAAAAACCGCAAGAGGATCCCTGAATCTATCCATGAACCTGCCCTGACGGCGGGCCACAAGCACTTTTGCGCCAAGGTCGCGGCAGGCGCATGATATCTCGCTCGAGTCGAGGGAAAGCGCCGCCGTTGAAAGAGCGTCAGCCACCACCGCCGAATCCGCGCGGCTCCAGCTCTGCGCCCAGCGTACGGCCGCACCGCCCTTTCGCACGTCGCGCACATGCTCGCCTCGCAGCTCGAATCCGCTTCCCGAGAGCGCGCCGCCAGAAAGCCACACCACCGTAGGACGCTTCGTGCGGTCCTTCCACACGCCGCCCACGCCGATCGGCCATCCCTCCTCGCCAGGCGCGCGCGAACCCGAGGCAAGCAGCGTCGAGGTGCCACCGTCCAGCAGCCAGTCGGAGAGCTCGTACTGCTCGGAACGGAGAATCTTCGCGCACTCGTCGAGCGCGTATCCCTTCGCGATTCCGCCGAAGTCGAGCTCTACCGGGGCGTTCTTCACGCCAACGCGGAAGTTCTCCACGTCAAGGATCAGTTCGCCGAAACTGCGCGCCTCCACGGTGGGATCGAATGCGCCCCCCGTTGCGGCGCACACCTTCACGCTTGCCACAAGAACATCCATCATCTCGTGCGAGACCACCGCCACTCCGCCGGACGGAATGCCGCGCACGACGGCCACGTCGCTCGTGTCGCTGAACTTCGTGAGGAGTCGCTCTACCTCGTCGATGCGCGCAAAACACGCTACAGCGGCCGAGGCGCACAGCGCCTCGGCCTCGTTGGGGCCGAAGGACACCGTGAACTTGGTGTCCATGGCCGTGTGGGAGTAGCTTCTCACATCACTTTCCGCGGCGCAGCAGCCAACACACCGCGCAGCTCACCGCCGCGAACGAAAGCGCCACGCAGCGGTGGCTCCACAGCAGCACATGCTGCCCGTGCGAGCCGAACACCGTCATCATCGGCATCACGGCCGTGAACACCACGCCGGCCGCGAAGACGACCCACAGCATCCAAGCCACGGCGCACCAAAGCTTCGACGTGCGCTCGCTGGCGCGGAAAGCCATCAGCAGTACGGCCGAGCCTGCGAAGCATCCGCCGGCCACCATGTGGAGCACCAGCCACCAGCTCGACATTCCGCCGCACATCCATCCTATCACGCCGCTTGCGAGCAGATAGAGAAGGCTCAAAATGAGTCCAACGTCGAGCACCCACTTCACGAGCCCCCACACGAACTCCTTCGTGTTATCGGAAAGCCAGCTTCCGAGCTTCTGCAGGGACGCTCCTGCGGCAGCGGCCGCGAAGAGGCACATCAGACCGAAGATAGTCCATAGCGTCGCCTTGAGCACTGGACGCAGCGCGAAAGTTGAACCGAGAACAGTGTGGTAACAGCCGCACACGCCGAGGAGCTTGCTCTCCTTCACGGGCGCGCCTGCGGCCTCCTGCACGGGCCCCACAGGCGTCACTTCGCCGAGGAAGAACTCGGAGTCGCCCGTATGGCATGCGGCGCACTTCACCGGCTCCGCGCCGCGCGCCTGGCGGGCGGCGCGCACGTCGTGGCCGACCGGCCAGGAGACAGGCTGAGCCTCAGGTGCGCCTTGCGTCTCCTCGAGCTTGCCGTCCTTGTCGAGCGAGAACACGATGCCGGCCGAGACATAGCGCACGTCGGCGCCGGCGTTCTTGAGAGCGCGCGCCACCATCTCCTTGGTGAGCGGCTGCTCGGCGTTCTTCACCTTGAAGTACTGGTCGAGCGTCCAGCGGTCCACGAGCGGCTTGAACGTCTTGCCGTCATCAACAAGCGTTCCCACCGGCCATTCGCCCTCGGCTGCGGGCTTCACGCCCTCGCACTCGCTGACGGAGCCTTTCCAGTTCACCGTGTACACCTTGCCGTTGCGGCACGCCGCCACCTTCTCGGTCATCTTGGCGTTGTAGAGGGTGTACAGCAGGAAGTCGAACGCGTTTGACACGCTGTGCGACGCGTCGATGATGGGCACTTCGTTAGTTCCGGCGGCATAGCACAGCGATCCGTCGTCGCGCAACTTGAGCTTGCCAAGCTTGACGTCGGAATCTGCGGGATTGACGTCACTTTCCGTGTCCCGAAGGACGTTGAGAGCAGACTCCACGCGCTCGATCACGGTAAGCGCGTCACCGGCGAGCGTCTTGGCCTCTTCGGGCGGGATGGGCTTGAGCGTGCCATCCTTTGCTGCGCGGAAGAAGCCGCTCGGCCACATCATGCGCCGCGCCTCCACAACGCCCTTCTCGTTGCGGACGAAGACGGGCTCCACTATGTACGGAGCGTCGGTGCCCCACTGCGCGCGGCCATAGATGCCGATGCGGTTTGCGCGCGACGTGCGAACGAGTTTCCTCTCGCCCTTCTCGGTGACGCCGGAGTGGCAGACTGCGCATGAGAGCTTCTCGAAGTGGACGAGCGGAATGCCGGCGTGTTTCGGACGCGGCCCGGCGCCATCGGCCTCGACATGGCACGACTTGCAGCTGCGCGTCTTGACGCGGTGGTCCATGCCGTTTGTGTGGCAGTCAACGCACTTCATCCCGCGCTTGAGGTGAACGTCGCCCTCAATCGCGTGCGAGGGCATGCCCTTCTGCGAGACGGAATGGCAGGCGAGGCAGTTCTCGTTTCTGGGGCGGCCGAGATCAAACGTGCAACGTCCTTTTGCGTCGAAGCGGGCAGGGTCATATACGGGATGCTCGGGCACGCGGAAGAGGTGGTCGTCGGGATTGTCCGGCATGGAGTCCACGTCCCAGGCTTCGCCCAGGCGCTCGTTCATGCCATCAACTGCCGCGATACCGCTAGCGGCTGTGGCGGCGCCGCGCCAGTTCTCGCGCAGCACCTGGCGGGCCCATTCGCTCGAATCGTAGCCACGCTGCTGGTGGCAGGCGAAGCAGTTGGGCTCGAGGGGACCGGTCACCGTCCAGCGCTGGCGGGGACCATCCGCGCTCGCCATCGCGCGCTCGTCAGAACCAGTGCCACCGCCTGGGAATGTGCGGCCGAACATCTTCGTCCACTGCCAGCATGACAAGCCGAATTCATTCGGAGAATACGCGCCTGCCTGGCCGCGGAGGGAAAGCGGAATCGCCGTTCCCGTACTGTCGTCGGCCCAGAACCAGGGCTCCACCTCCACGGAAGGAGCAGCCTCGTCGTACGAGAGGCCCGTGCGGAAGTGGCTTGCGCCCTTCATGGCGTCAACGTCGTGGCACTGCGAACAAGTCTGCACGGTGGATATCGAACTGGGATACTGCGCGGAGGCAAGCACCCTCTCGCCATGGGCGTCGCGGGGGGCGAAACGGTGCACAGGCACCGTGCGCCCGCCGTTCCAGTGCGAGCTGGAATCAGCCGAAAGCGTTGCAGCGGCGGCAACGGCGGATATTGCAACGATAAATCTTGTCATTTTGCCTCCTCGTCCTGGGTTGCAAGCGAAAAATTCCAAACGTCCGCCGCGCGGCAGGCGTCTATGAGGGCCATGAGCTTCTCGTATGACGCGGCCTTGTCGGCGCGGATGACAACGGGCTGGCCGGGATAGAGCTTGGCAATGCGCTCGAGGCGCGTCGTGACGTCCTCGAGCGTGAGCTTCTGTCCATTAATAGAAACCTCGCCCTTGGTGGAGAGGTTGAGGATGATTTCGCCCGGCATGCGCCCTGGCACAGTGGCGCTCTTCGCGGTGGGCAGGGCGATCGCCACTTCGGTCTCCCACTGCGAGAACACGCTCGACGTCACGAAGAAGCACAGCAACAGGAAGATGACGTCCATCAGAGACGCCATCGACACCGCCGGAGCGTGACTTCTGGTATTTCTGCGGAAGTTCATGTCAGAACGCCTTTTCGAGGATTACCGCAAGCGTCTCGAGCGAGGCGATGCGCTTCGCCGTGCGACGGCGCAGGAGAGCGTGAAAGATAAGGCACGGGATCGACACCGCAAGGCCGAAGGCCGTGGTGACGATGGCCTGCGAAACGCCCTGCGCGAGCACCACAGGACGAGCGTTGGCTGCAAGATCGCTCGCGATGCCGCTGAACGCCTGGAACATGCCGAGCACCGTGCCGAGCAGACCCACGAGCGGGGCGATCGCGGCAAGGTCGGCCAGCCAGTCCACTGACGCCTGCAGGCGTTCCGCAACGTGCGCGCCCGCCGTCTCAATGGCAGTAGAGACATTGGCGCGCTGCCCTGCGGGCGTGCCGCGCGCCGCGTCTAGCGCGGCGAGCGTTATGGACGCGAACGCGCACGGACGTCTCTCGCACAGTCTTCTCGCCTCGCCGTGGTCACCCACCTGCAGCTTGCTGAACACGTCGCTCATCAGCGTACGCGGCGCAAGCGCCCCCCTTCTGTGGGCCACCAGCAGATACATCACCGTGGCGAGCGCCAGCACCGAGATGCCAGCCAACACCCACATGAGATAACCTCCGCACTTCCATGCCTCCAGCAGCGTTATTCCCACTTCATTCATGACTTGTTGTCTCCGTTTCGCTTGTTTTAAGTTTCGTTTGTCCTACATGGTGAAAAGAGCGTCCATCTTCGCCTCGAACTCGGCGCGACGCTTCATCGTCTGCATCACGACAATCGCTATGCGCGAATCGTAGATTCCGTAGTCTAGACCCGCCGTTGCGCCCGCATGCGTCTTTGCGGCCACTGCGGCGTCGGGATTTTCAGAAGCGAGCGCCTCCAGGTTGTCGCGCACCTGATGGTACGCCTCGCGCCAGGGCGTTCCCGCGGCAACCTTCCGGAGCGCCACGTCAGTCGCGAAAACGCCGGGAATGAATCCCGCACGCAGCTTCGCCTCGTCCACGCCCATGCCACGCACGAACTTCGCGAGTATCCGCAGCGTTGTACGCGTTATTGAAAGGCCCTTCATGTAGAGGCCCTTGCAGTCCTGCAAGTCGCGGTTGTATCCGCCCGGCATCGCGTGCAGCATCGAGAGCGCCGCCGTGGCGAGGCCGAGCACCTGCGACGTCTTGGAGCGCACGAGTTCGAGGACGTCGGGGTTGTACTTCTGCGGCATGATCGAGCTGCCGGTGCAGTAGGCGCGCGGCAGAGTGAAGTAGCCAAACTCAGGCATCGAGAAGAGAATCATGTCCTCGGCGAGTCGCGACAGAACGGACATCAGCTGCGCGAGCGCGGAAAGAAGCGCTGCCTCGTCTTCGCCGCGGCCCATCGACGCGCCGAACACGTTGTGCATCGGGCGCTCGAACCCCAGAAGGTCGCTAGTGCGCTTCCTGTCGAGCGGCAGCGGCACCCCGTATCCAGCGGCGCTTCCGAGGGGGCATGCGTCGTTGATCCTGTACGCGGCCTCGAGGTTTGCCGTCTGGTCGAGAATCATTTCGGCGTGGCCGGTGGCCCACACGCCGACGGAACTCGGCATCGCGGGCTGCAGGTGCGTGCGGCCAACCATCGGCACGCGGTCGTGTGCGCGGCCGAAGGCAACGAGGGCAGATGCAAGGTCGGCAAGCTCGGCCGTCAGCGAATGGAGCTGGTCCTTGATGTGCAGGCGCACGTCAACGGCCACCTGGTCGTTGCGGCTACGGCCGGTGTGGATCTTCTTGCCAAGGTCGCCAAGCGTCTCGGTAAGGCGCGTCTCAACGGCCATGTGGACGTCCTGGTCCTGCTCGCGCACGACGAACGTCTTGTCGGCAACGACGGCAGCGAGCGCGGCGCGCACGCGCGCGGCTTCGTCCTTGGTGACGACGGGCGGCTCAACCGGCATCTCGGAGAGCATGGTCACATGGGCCGCCGTGCCCAGGCAGTCCCAGCGCACGAGATCCATGTCCAGCACCGGATCGTCGCCCACTGTATAGTCAAGAACGTCCGGATCGACGTCGCCAGTTATGGTCTTTTCGGTCTTCATCTTATGGCCTTGTCCTCTTGTGGAGCGGAGAGCGTCGTATTGCCGCTTTGACCGTTTTCATCGCGTCCGCCGATCAGCCTCGCCAGCTGATACTCGGCCTTGTCGAGAAGCTCGTTGAGCTTCTCCGCGGAGGCGCCGCGCGAGAGCATCACGAGGAATTCGCTGTACGCCTCGGACGTCGCGGCCATCAGCTGCCCTCTCCTCACGGCATATAGCGGAAGCTCGCGCATCTTCGCCAACGCAGCGGTGCGAACAGCGGCCGGGCGTTCGGCGAGAAGCTTTATGGCGCGGCGGAACGAGCAGGTATGAGTGGCGGCGTCTTCCGGCTCGCCCTCCACGGGACGCACATCGAGACGCAGCTGGCGACGAAAGTTCTTGATGTCCCAGTCGCTCGCCCTCCCCGGGGAGAGAACCGCATGCGAGAGCCTCTCAAGCCGAGCGTTGAACACCTGGCGCTGACCTTCTTCGCTCTTCTCGCCCGTAAGGTCCGCAAGGAACTCCGCCTGATTCCACGCATTTCCCATTGAGAGACCCTCCAGAGCGGCGCGAAGCAGATTGCGCTCCTTCATCCACGCCACAAGGTAGCCGGCGTACACGGCGTCCTGCATCGTGGCAATCTTCAGCTCAAGGCAGAACTTCGGGAAAGGCGGCAGCTTGTGCTCGCTCCACTGCTCGAGCACGAAGCGGATGTCGTCGTGCGCGCCGTCTGCAGTGCGGGCGCGGAGAACGCCGAAGGCAAGCCACATGGGAGGCTCTGCGGCTGCCTGGCCATGCACGTCCGGACGATTTCGGTCGGCCCACGCGCGCAGATATGCCTGCACGATTTCAAGGCGAAGCGCCTCGATGCTGGAGAATCCGGGCGAAGGCAGGTAGATTCGCGTGACGAGCCTGCCGTCGTCGCGACGGCCGCTGCGGGCAATCACCCGCACATCGTTCGTCTGCCCGTCGAGCGCATGGATCACGAGTCCAGCCCCATCGGCGCGCGGCATCACGAGGCCGTACGCATGCTCGATCTCGCCGACAAGCTGAGTGGTAAATCTGAGAAGCGGCAGACGAAACCCCATGGAATCGCCAGGCACGTCGGCCGCGACGATCTCCACGAACCCATCGGCGCTGGACGCTATGCGCGGCATTTCCGCAGCCTTTTTGGCCACACGCCCCACTTTCTCAGGAACTTCATCCTCTGCCCCCGCGACACAGGCGGCAAGGCACAAAAGCGCCACAGCCGCGCGCCAGAAGACGCGCGGCAAAAGCCCCATGTGCTTTCTTGCCGTTCGCATGAATAACATTATATCATATTGCGTGCCTAGTGCCTAGTGGATAGTGCGTGGATGTCACGCGCCGCAGTATGCGGTGCGCTAGCGCATGAAGATCGCGAAGCCCTTCTTCACGGTTATTCCGTCATCGGCCACGATGATGCGGGGTTCATGGGCTCAACTTGTATTCAAGCTGCACGAAGTCGTACGATATCGCTCCGCTGTTTATTTCAAGGGTTATCTTGTTCGCGCCGACTTTGAGCAATGACTTGTCGAACGAGATCGGGTTGAATATCAACTTGCCGTATGAGTGAGTTCTCATGACCATTGAATCGTCGGACGAATAGTCCAGAGTTTCAACCAATGTGCCGTTGACAAGCACCTTCAGCCCATAGCCGCCAGTGTTGCGGGAACTGCAGGTTGCAACCGTGAGCACGGGCTGGCCGGCGGGCACTTCGTCCATGTTCCAGACAATGCTGAACGGCAGAGGCGTGGCACGGTAGGTGTCCATCTTGATCTGCACATAGTTCCAATCGTACTTGGGCGAACTCTCGCCCACTTTGAATTCGACGTCGTTGGGGAATCTCATCGGGTAGTAGTGAATCAGTTCCCAGCCGAAGTTCTTCTCGGAGTCATAGAGCCATGTTCTGTCGGCGTCGCCCACGCGCCATGCGAGGCTGCCGTTTGCGTATTCCCTGAAGACCATTGTGCCCACATCGGTGCAGAGCGCCCTCTTCACGGCCACGTTCCCCTTCGCGACTTCGCCGGGATGGCCCTCTTTCCACACGGTAACAGCGTATGCGCCGGCATGGACGCCGTCTATGCGCCAGCGTCCATTTTCGTCCGCACGCGTCCAGTACTGGTACGGGCTGTTGCTCTGGCACCACGTCACATAGCGCTCGCCCTTCTTGCCCGCCGTCTCGCCCGG
>JAFUDL010000209.1 GCA_017459225.1 Kiritimatiellia bacterium | reverse complement strand
CGACAGGCATCCAATCGTCATCGCGACTTTCATGTTCATCATGTCATCCCTTCTTACCCAATACTCGCCGCCAGCCGTAAAATCTTACATCACGACTTCAAGTTTTCGATTCCCGTCGTGGGAACGGGAAGGAGACTGGCGCCTTCCTCGAAAATCCGAAAATCCTATTTTGCAGTTTTCCATTGCACAGACGGCGCGGATTTTGATAAAATTGTGATGTCAAAAGTTGATGCTGTCTCTAAACGGAGGATGGTTGTAATGAAGCACAAGATCGGTTCGCCGCATGGGCACATCGCGTTCACGGCAAAGTACGTGCGCGCGGCGCTGGCCGCCGCGGCTTTCGCATCCGCGGCTTTTGCCGCCAGGCCCTACGACGCGCAGGTGGAGTACCTTGAGGCGCCGGTAAACTCAGCCGGCAAGGTGCCTTACATAAACACCGGCCTCATGCCCGCCGACGACATGGGCGTTCTCCTACGCGTGGCCGCGATGCGCGCCACTGCCGACACCACGGTGTGCGGCGCGCTCGAAAGCCTTTCGGGAACGGATTGGGGATGGTACATCGGCTTCAACGGCGGAAGCGGCGGATATCTTCGCTGGAATGCCAACGGCAATCCCGGAACGCGCTTCAACTATTCCGCAAACTCGGTCTACGACATATACTTCAACTATTTCAACGACCGCGGACGCCGCCTCCACGAGGTGGACGGAACCTATTCGTTCTCCCTGCCGATCGACCAGGAATGGCCTTCCGGCGCGACAAAGCCGATATATCTCTTCGCATACGACAACAAGGGAACTCCCGGCAACACCGGCAACGCCCGCATCTACTCCGCGCAGTTCACGAAGGGCGATGCCGTGGTCATGGATCTTGTTCCCGTGCGCAAGGACGGCGTGGGCTACATGTACGACAAGGTGACGGGCGCCCTGCTCGGCAGTGTGGCGGATTCCGCTCTTGCGGATCTTGCCGTCGGCGGAGATGTGGCCTCGTCCGACGAATCGTACATTGAAGGGACCGTAACACTTTACGCCGACGCCGACTGGACTTCCCGCGGCATGCTGCGCCTCGACGCTTCCACGACGATCGACCTCAGCGGACACTCCCTCTTGATCGTCGGCGCGTTCGGCGACGGCGTGATCACGGATAGTTCTTCGGGCAATCCCGGCACGCTTCGAATAACGGCGCCTTCGGGAATGGCGCAGCCGCTTTCCGTCACGACCTCTGGCAACATTGCCGTCATTCGTTCTCGCGGAATCTACGATGCGCAGGTGGAATACCTCGAGGCGCCGTTGAGCGACGGCAAGGTGCCATACATCGACACGGGCCTTCTGCCGGCCGACGATCTTGGAGTTCGCCTGCGCGTGGCGCCGTTGCGCGAATCTAACGACACCACCGTGTGCGGCGCCATGTCCACCGTAAAGGTGAACAACAAGAACGTGGACTGGAGATGGTACATGGGATTCAACACAAGGGTCAGCGGCTATCTTTCGTGGGGCACCGGGAATCCCGGCACGCGCTTCTCATATTCGCCCAACACCATCTACGACATCCTCTTCAACCATCTCAACAGCCGCAACAGGAGGGTCGAAGAGGTTGGCGGCGGCTATTCCTTCGATCTGCCGATCACGGACGCCTGGCCGTCCGGCGCGACACACAGCATCTATCTTTTCGCCTTCAACAACAAGGGCACGCCCGGCAACACAGGCAACGCCCGCATCTACTCCGCGCAGTTCACAAAGGGCGGAAAGGTCGTGATGGACTTGATTCCAGTGCGCAAGGGCGGCGTGGGGTATATGTACGACAAGGTGTCGGAGAAACTTCTTGCAAAGGTGGCGACCGCGCCGGCGGACTTCACGTATTTTAACGATGAATCCGATGTGTCCTACATCGAGGGGAACATCACGCTCGACGCGGATGCGGACTGGACCTCGCGCGGCATATTGCGCCTCGACGCTTTCGCGACGATCGATCTCAACGGACATTCGCTTGCCATCGCCGGCGCGTACGGCGAAGGCACGATAACCAACTCGTCCGAGACCGTTGGCGAAGTGCACTTCGTCGTTCCCGAGCGTATGGACCATACGTCCAGCATCCGCTTGCTTGGCAATCTCAAAGTCGTGAAGGAGGGCGCTGGAATGCTAGCGCTGGTGTGCGCGGGGCAGACCTTCACAGGCGGCGTGGTCGTATCCGAGGGAACTGCGTACGCGCCCAACACGAGCGTTGCGCAGAAGCTCTACTCCGAGGCGAAATGCTATTGGGGTGCATCCAACACTACGATCCTCGTGGAGGACGGCGCAAAGTTCGATACGAACGGCAACTACGATTTCAGCTCGAAGAACTTCGTGCTGAACGGCGGCACGCTCGCCAACAGCGGCACGAACATGGACGAAACGACGGGCGACGGAATAGGCAATCTCACGCTTACGGCGGATTCCAGCATCTATGCAAGGTGGCACACGTACTTCACGTCCAGTCCCACGGCATCGGTCGATCTTGGCGGCCACACGCTCACGGCCGACATGGTGGACGGCAGCGGAGCGGTGCTGTATCTGCCGCTGGCGGTTTCCAACGGCACAATCGTTGCCGCCTCGGGAGGCTACATCGGCGTTCCTGAAGGCAAAAGCGGCGGTTCGCCGTCCCTGAACCTCGTGATGAACGGCGCGACGTTCTATCTGCAAGGCGAGTTTGCGGTGAGCAACTACGTGGCGGCGTACACGAAGCGGTGGAACCACGGAGCCGAGCCGCTGAAGGTGTACGGCACGTTCACGCCGGCCGGCGTGGACGAAGGCGGGTTCGAGTACTTCCACGGCTGCGAGATGCAGGACGGCTCCAGCATCGACCTTTCGGTGAAGACAGCGGTGTGGGATGTCGCGTCCACTGGCTGGCTCGGCGCGGGCGATGCCGACGGAAGCCGAGTGGTCACGTTTGCGGACGGCGCCACCGTTACGATAGACGTCCACGGCAGAGAGCTCGCCAAGGGCGACAAGATTGTGGGCTGGAGCGAGGCGCCGGAGAACATCGCCACGCTGAGGTTCAAGTTCGACGACGCGACGGCCGAGAGCGGCGAGGCGCTTGTGGTCACGGAGACCGGCATCTACTATGCGGCCGACGAGACGACCGTCGCGCACGCATATTGGACCGGCGCGATCGACAACGACGCCACGAATCCCGGCAACTGGGCCTGCACCAACTTCATGGGCAACGCCGTAACGGGCGAGCACGGGGTTCCCGGCTCCAGTTCGACGGTCCACTTTTCCGGCGACGTCGCAATTCAGATACCGTCCTCGCAGCCGATTCCGTATGATTCGATCGAGTTCAACGGCGTACGCCTCATGGCCGACTGCGACTGGAGCGGACTTGCCGAATGGGCGGCGGCCGTGGACAAGGGAGACGCCGCGGATCTCGGGTCGATCGACCTTAACGGGCACAAACTGCGGCTTGTCACGAACGCGACCTCGGAAGAAGGCCACATATACGATTTCGTCTCCCTGTCCGTGACGGACACTTCGTCCGGCGTCCCCGGCGAGCTGCACATCAAAGTTCCCGGCGCAACGACATATCTGGAGTGCAGCGGCTTTGCGCTTTCTGGAAACCTGAAGCTTGTCACGGAGGGTCTGGGCTGGATCACCATGATGAAGACCTATCAGTCGTTCACCGGCGGCGTGTTGATAGCCGAGGGAACCGGCTATGCGGCTTTGGGCAAAGGCCCCGAGAACAGCTACTTCTGGGGTCCTGCCGGAGGCACGATCACCGTTGCCGCCAACGCCACTTTCGATTTGCGCGGCAACCTCGACTTCCATCTCAAGAACTTCGTGCTTGACGGCGGCACGCTTGCAAATACGGCCGGCATGGGCGAAGGCAACCAGGGAAGGGGCATGGGCAACGTCAGGCTCACGGCAGATTCCGCACTGGTCACTGGCAGAAGCCTTGCGACGATCTTCTCCGCGCCGAACGGAACGGAGCGCATCGACTTGAACGGCCACACGCTTGTCGTCTCGACTGAATACGCCGGCTACTTGTACGTGAATGTTCCGGTGGTGAACGGAACGTTGGAGTTCCGCAGGGTCACGGACGGCGCAGCCGGTGGCTATCTGAGCCTCAAGAGCGGAATGACAGGCGGTTCGCAGAGTGTGAGCATAGACGTGCTCGACACGGCAATGCATCTTGACGGAGATTTCTCCGTCAGCAACTACGTGGCGAGGTACACTGGCGGATACAACCGCGGCGCGGCTGCGATCAAGGTCTATGGTACGTTCACTCCGGCGGGAGTTACGGCCAATGGCGTGGACTGCTTCCACGGCTGCGAGATGCAGAACGGATCCTCCATCGACCTCTCGGAGAAGACCGGCGCATGGAGCAACGTGGCAGGCTGGGGCGGCGGCAACGCCAACGGCAACAAGACCATTACGTTTGCGGACGGCGCGACGGTGAACGTCCTGCTCGGCTCGCGCAAAGTGCATGCGCTGGAGAAGGTCGTCGACTGGTCGGCAGCCGTGCCTGCGAACTACGAAGGTCTTAAGTTCTTCGGCGTGCGCAATGGTGGCAGGGTCAAGATGAAGGTCGAAGAAGACGGCATCTACTATCCGAAGACCGGCATGACGCTCATCCTGCGCTAGTTGTGCGCTGCTTGCGCGGGCGGGGGCGATGTGGTAAACTAGTGCTCATGAGCGAGTATTTGAAGAAAATCGAGGAGATTCTCGAGCGCATTGAACGGGAAGAGGCCGATGCGATCGGGCGTCTGTCGCAGGCGGTGGCGGACGTCATCTGCGGTGATGGCATCGTGCATGTGTTCGGATGCGGACACTCCCATCTCGCGGCGCTCGACACGTTCTACCGCGCGGGAGGGCTTGCGTGCGTGTCGCCCGTCCTTGACGTCGATCTGATGCTGCACGACGGCGCGGCGAAGTCGAGCCGCATGGAGAAGATGTCCGGCATCGCAGCCGAGGTGTATCGTCGCCACGGCGTGAACAAGGGCGATCTCTTCGTGGTGATATCGGCAAGCGGCAAGAACGCGGCGCCTGTGGAGATGCTGCGCGTGGCGAAGGCGGCAGGCGTAACGACTGCGGCCGTGGCGTCGTCCGCCTACAGGCCGCATGGCGGCGTGTTGCTCGACGAGGCCGACATCCCCGTCGACTGCAAAGTGCCCCACGGCGACGCCGTGATCGACGTTGGCGACGCGAAGATGGGCGGACTTTCCACCTACGCCTCTCTCTTCATTCTCAACTCCGCGCTCATCGAAGGCGCCAAGAAAGCTCTCGCGCGTGGCGTTACGCCGCCCATCTACACGAGCGGCAACGTTGAGGGCGGCACGGCGAAGAACATCGCCCTCGAAGAGCGCTACTTCGGCAGGGTGAAGCATCTATGAAGTGTAGAGCCAAGATCGCTGTCGTCGGACTAGTCGGCAGGTCGATGTTCTTCAGGGTGCCACGTTTCCATTCCGGCGGCGAGACGGTGCACGCCACTGAGTTCCACGAGGAATGGGGAGGCAAGGGCTTCAACCAGGCGGTGGCGGCGGCGAGGCAGGGCGCGCGGGTGGCGTTTCTGGGCAAGGTCGGAAGCGGAGCCGATGCGCGCTCCGTGTGCGAGTTCTGCGAGAAGGAGGGCATTGCGCCCAGCATCT
>JAFUDL010000208.1 GCA_017459225.1 Kiritimatiellia bacterium | reverse complement strand
TTCAGGCGGCTGAACTTCATCATGATGGCCGCGCTCCTTCTGCTGCAGTGCCTCCCGGCCCTGCCGCCGCTCGACTCGCTCGTGTTCTCGGGCGCGCTACACCTCCCGCCGGAACTCGCCGCCGTCGCGCGCAGCACGCTTCTCTGGGGCGTCTTCATGAACGCCTCGTTCTTCCTGCGCAACGTGCCGATGGTCGTTCTCTTCAACAACCTCCAGAGCGGCAAGGCGAACGCCGCCACCATTCTGCGCATCCTCCTCACGCTCGCGCTCGCACTCGCCCTTCCACGCCTCGGCCTCGTGGGCCCGGCGTGGGGACTCGCCGCGCTCACGGCGGGCTGCTTCTTCGAGTTCTTCGTCACGTGGTGGTTCGCCCGCCCCTACGTGCACGCCCTCATGACGTCGCGCCAGATTCCGTGGCACAGCCGCCTGGACGATCTCATGGCCGCCAAGCGCCGCTACCTCATGGTGCTCGAGCAGCTGCGCTTCACGCTGCCGCTCTCCTTCGGCTCGTTCATCCTCGCCGCCTCCCCGCTCGCCATTGCCGTCTTCGTTGGACGCGCCGCCGACGCGCAGACAATGCTCGCCATCCACTACGTCACAATAGGCGTCGCGAACCCCATCGGCTTCGCCGCCCTTCGCATGCAGGCCGTCTCGATCGCCTTCCCTCCAGCGTTCAAGGGCGACAGGCGCATGCTCTACTACGCCATCGGCGCAGGCGCCGTGCTTGGCGCCGCCCTTCTCGCGTTCTGCACGCCCTCTCTCGCCAACTGGTACTTCGGCGTGTACCAGACCGTGAAGCCAGAACATCTCCGCTACGCGCGCGGCGCCGTTGCGATGTACGGACTCTGGCCGATGCTCCAGGCCGTGCGCGCCCGCATCGAGGGAATTGCTGCCGTGCGCAAGCTTCCCGCCGCCGTGATGGCCGGACAGATCACGTATCTCGTTGCGCTCACCACAACGCTCGCAATAACGCTCTATCTTGGAGTGACTGGCTGGAAGATGTCGGTGTGCGCAATAAACACGGCCACGGTCTGCACAACCGTGGCCGTCTATGCGGCGCTAAAGGTCATGAGCCGCCGAAAGGAACGCTAGTTCTTCTCCTTGGCGCGCGCGGCGTCATCGACGACGGCCTTGAAGAGGCGCCCCCACTTCGCGTCGCGCGTGAACATTCGCTCGGGATGGAACTGCACGCCGTGCACGTGGCGCTTCTCGTCCGCAATCGCCTCCACCACGCCGTCGGGCGATCGGGCGCAAATCGAGAAACCGGGCGCAAGGTCCTTCACCGCCTGATGGTGCGTGGAATTGACGCGCATCTCCGCCTCGCCGAAGATGCGGAAGAGAAAACCGTCCGGCTCCACCTTCAGGTCGTGCACGGGCACGTCAGGCGCGTCGCGCCTGCGGTGCATCACGCCCTTCACCGGAAACTCGCTTGGAAGGTCCTGCCACAGCGTGCCGCCGAAGTACACGTTGATCATCTGATGGCCGCGGCAGATGCCGAACACGGGCTTGCGCCGCTTCACGGCGGCGTCAAGGAGCGCCCACTCGAAGGCGTCGCGCCGCTTGTTGACGGCGCCGAGTTTTGGGCTAGGCTGCGCCTTGTAGCGCGAGGGTTCAACGTCCTCTCCGCCGCAGAGCATCAGAAGGTCGATTCCCTCGACCATCTTGTCTATGACGGCAAGATCGTTCGTCCACGAAAGCAGGCGAGGCTCGGCGCCCTGCGCCTTGAACGCGTTCACGTACGCAGGAGGCACCGAACTCCCCTCGGCGGGACACACGTCGGCAAGCCCCACCACAAGCTGCGCCGCATGGGCGGCAACGGCCGCCATGGCGGGGATGATAGCTGTTATCGCTTTCTTCATTGGATTTCCTTTCGTGCGCCGGCGAACCAGAGCTAGCGAATGCCAAGCACCTTGTGCATCTGGATCGAAAGAGACCACGGCGGCAGGCGGCCAGGGTCGAGCGCGTTCACGCGCTTTAGCAGGCGGAAGGCTCGGCGGTAGTGCATGCGGCCGCCCTTGTCAAGCGGGGAGATGTAGTAGTCGGTCGCCTCGATGCGCTGGCGCATGGTGCGGCAGAAGGACGCTATCTCGTCCGTCGTCGCGACGATGCGCACCTCGTCTGCCTTCGAGATCATGGTTCCCTCCACGTACTTGTCGAGGGCGTCCGGCTTGGGTGACACCGAGATGTAGTCGAAGAGCTCTGGATGCGTTGGCGCCACCACGCCGTTCGTCTCGAGGGCGATCCACATTCCGGCCGCCTTCAGAGCGCGCAGCAGGTCGTCCAGCCCCGACTGTATCGTGGGCTCGCCGCCCGTCACGATCACGCTGCGGTTTCCGAGCGCAACGACCTGCCGCACCACCTCGTCTGTGGTGAGGCTTATGAGCTCGTTCTTGTGGGTGTCGCACCAGCGGCACGAGAGGTTGCACGTGGAGTACCGTATGAACGTGGCGGGGCGTCCGGAATTGCGTCCCTCCCCCTGAAGCGACGAGAAGATCGCGTGCAGTCTGTGTATGCCGTTCATTCGCTGTACTCCGCCGATGAGTCGGGCGTCTCCCACACGCGCACGCGGCTTAGCCCCGCCACATGCTCGCGCAGCACGCCGAAGAAATGGCGCGCAAGATTCTCGGCCGTGGACCTGTACGGCATCGCCACGGCGCGCATTCCGTGCTTCATCACGACAGCCGCGATCTCGCTTTCCGCCTGCGACTCGCTGTTGT
>JAFUDL010000207.1 GCA_017459225.1 Kiritimatiellia bacterium | reverse complement strand
TTGAAGTTTGAAGTTTTCGCCCCATGGACCGTCATCGGCAGAAGATGAGAGTGCAGAGACCCGCGATGATGCAGTATGGCCCGAAAAGCCAGAACCAGCGTCCCTTCAGCGCCTTCACGAGAAGCGCGAGCGAGAAATAGCCTATCACCGCGGCGAGCGCCGAGCCCCACAGGAGCACGCCCCACGACATGCCTTCGGCGCTCACCTCGCCCTTGACGAGCTCCAGCAGCACTCCGCCGCAGATGAGCGGCGCGCTCATCAGAAAAGAGAACTCCGCCGCCGCGTCGGGATCCACCCTGCCGCCACGCGCAGAGGCGAGCGTCATGCCGCTGCGCGACACGCCCGGCAGAAGCGCGATGGCCTGCCCCACGCCCATGATGAACGCGCGCATCCAGCCCACCTGGCGCGAACCGCGCGGAAGAAAGCGCGTGCCTATCAGCACTGCGCCGGTGAACATCAGAAGAGCGCCCACCATCCGCGCGTTTGCTGTAAGGCTCTCGATCTGGTCCTTGAACGTGAAGTATATCGCGATGGCCGGCAAGGTGGATACGAAGAGACGCCCGGCGTACAGCCATGCCTCGCGCCGCCGCTGCACCGTCTCCTCGCCGGACCCAAACGCGAATATGCCTCCAAGAAGCATGAATATGCGCTTCGCATAGAAGACGAATATCGAAACCATCGTGCCCGCATGCAGAAACACCTCAAGTCGCATCCGCAAGTTCTCCGGCACCTCGAATATGTGCTGGAGAATCACCAGATGCCCAGAACTGGAAATCGGCAGAAACTCCGCCACTCCCTGCAGCACCGACAACATTGTCACTTCTAGAAAATTTTCCATGGGCGATAGTATAGCATATTGAGTGCCTAGTGCCTAGTGGTTCGTGGTTCGTGGTTCGTGATTCGTGGTTCGTGGTTTGTGGTTCGTGGTTTGTGGTTTTGGGAAAAAGAAAAACCGCCGTGAAGGCGGTATTGAATGGCGGGCTCAGGGAGAATCGAACTCCCCTCTTCGGATCGACAGTCCGAGGTCCTAACCGATGAACGATGAGCCCATTAGGTCGAAAGCGCATTTATTATATCAAATCTCCACGAGCCGCGCAAGAGGGCATTTTAAGTTTTTTTTGCAAAACCAAGCATTTGGGTGGCATGGCCTATCGGGCGGGACGGTTGGACATGTCCACGACCACGCGCGCGCCCTTCACTATGTCTGCGTGACGAAGCGGCACGAGAGCGGACGCAGCCGGCGCGCCGTCAACGGAAATCGACCGCACGTACTTCGCGTCGTGTGACGCCTTGGGCGCCTCCAGAACGAAGTCCCTGCCGTTCTCGAGGTGGATCGTTGCCTTCGTGAACACCGGGCTGCCCCACTGGTACTCGGGCAGGCCTGGCGTGACAGGATAGAAGCCAAGCATGGAGAACACCGCATAGGCGCTCATGCCGCCGCCATCCTCGTCGCCGCAGATGCCCATGCGGTCGTTGCGGAACCAGCACTCGAGCGTCTTGCGCACGAGCTTCTGGGTCTTCCAGGGCTTGCCGACGTAGTTGTAGAGATACGGTATGTGGAATGCGGGCTCGTTGGCCATCGTGAATACGCCCATGAGGCCGGTGCAGCCGTCGGGCATCTGCCCCGCGAAATTCCAGCGAGAGCCGACGGACGTGTTGAACATCTCGTCGAGCTTCGCTTCCATCGCCGCCGCGCCGCCGAAGAGCGCGCGCAGACCGGGAAGGTCGTGCTGGACGTCCCAGATGTATGTCCAGGCGTTGTTCTCGGTATAGTAGTTGCGCGCGCCGAATCCGCCGCAGATCATGTAGTCGAACGGCTCGATGAACGCGCCCCTGCTGTCCTTGGGATGGAAGAAGTGCGTCTTCGGGTTCCAGAGGAGCGCGTAGCCCTTCGCCCGCGCGTCGTATTTCGCGAGGCGCGCGGCGTCGATGCCGATCTCGCGCCCGAACTCGGCGATCGCCCAGGCATCGTAGCTGGCGCCCTGCGTGACGCTCACGGACTGACGTCGCTCCCAGTCGGTGTGGACCTCCTTCACCCACTCCTTCTCGTCCGCACGCAAAGCCGCGTAGTAGCCGTGTTCCTTGTAGAAGCGGTCTAGTTCAGTAAGTGGACCGCGATGCCAGGGAATGAGACTTTCAGTCTCCTCCGTGTGGTCCGTGAGCTCGAACGCCTTGCGCGCGTCGAAACCACGGATGCCCTTGCGCCAGGCGTCTAGGAACATGATGGACGGATGGCGGTTGATCATGCAGTGCGCGTCGCCGCCAGGAACGGGAAAGACGGGCATCCAGCGTTCCGGACTCTGCTCGGCCATGCGCACGTAGCTCGCGAGCTTCGCGGCCTCCTCGCGCGGCTGGAGGATCGTCATGAGGGGGTGCGTGGCGCGGAAGGTGTCCCATGTCCAGTCGTCCGTGTAGAAGCGCACGCCATTGGCGTCATGCACCTTGCCGTCGAAGCCACTGTAGTAGCGTCCGTCTTCTGTTACGTCCACCATGCGCTCGTGGATGCGCCAGAGCGCGGTGTAGAAGACGGTGCGCTCGTCGT
>JAFUDL010000206.1 GCA_017459225.1 Kiritimatiellia bacterium | reverse complement strand
CGTTCATCGACAAGGGTATGACTCTGACGCTTGCAGAGGATGCTGGCGTCTCCGAGATCGCCGGGCCCTTTGTGGTCACCTGCGACTCGAATACCGACAACTACCTCGACATCCGCGGCGGCACGCTTGTGGTGACGAACGCGACCGACGGCAACAAGATTGGCCGCGACATCACCATCGGCACGCAGCAGAAGGGCGGCCGCGGCTTCATGACGATGACGGGCGGCCGCGTGATCACCCGCCGCCTGCGCGTGGCGGCCGGCTGGGACAACGACACAACCGGCGTCACGTCCTCCGGCACGGTCAACATCGGCGGCGGCACCGTGGAGCTGCAGGACAAGTTCGTGTTCGGCGCCAACTCCACCACCCGCTCGCTCGCCACGGTCAACTTCAACGGCGGCGAGGCGATCTGCCCCAACGGCTTTCTCATGTACGATGACGACATCGACGTTGTCACATTCAACGGCACAACTTTCAAGGTCAATGAAGACTGTGCGAAGTACTTCGACTTCCGCAAGAACTCCGCCGAGAACGTGACGATCGCGGCGGGCGGGTTCCTGCTTGACGTCGCCGCCGGCAAGACGGTCGCGCTCGGATGGGGTCCGAAGGGCGTAGGTGGCGTCTCCAAGAGTGGCGCGGGCACGCTCGTTCTCGACAGGGATGCGACATTCGCGGGCGGCGTTGACGTGCAGTCCGGCACTTTGATCGCCAGAACCTCAGGTTCGCTGGGAACTGGCGTTGTGAAGGTCGCAGCCGGCGCCACGGCCGAGATCGCCGGCGGCTCGCAGGCGACTCTTGCCGCGGACTGCGCGGGCACTATCAAGGCCGTCATCACAAGCGGCGGCAAGCAGCGCATCATCGGAGTGGCGAGCGGCTTCTCGGTGGAGAACGTCACGACGATTACGCAGGACGCGAACGGTATCGTGGTTCCCAGCGCTGTGCTCACGGTGGAGGACGGCGCGCTCTATGTCACCACGCACGCGGACTTCGCGGCGGCGTTGGTTGACGTCACGAACGGCGCATGGTATTCGCTCCCCTGGACAAGCGGTGGCGCCGCAGCGAGCTATCCGACCGCCGTCGGCGAGGTGATGAAGGCAATGTTCGTAGCCACGGGCAACAACATCGTGTCGATGGATGCCAACGCATACGCGGGACTCCTGAAGATCACGAATGGCGTTGACGTAACCGAGGCGCGGGTAGTGCTTGCGGGCGACCATCAGCTCACGGCGGCGGTCGACGCCACCGGCACAACCGCTGAGTTCGGCGTGGCGGGTCCGAACGCGCTGCAGGGCCAGGTGCTTCTGCCGGCAAACGGCAACTTCCTCGTGTATGCGGCGGCGGGCGAGGAATGGGACATCGCCGGCGCCACGTTCACTTTGGCCGAAATCACCTCAAAGTTCAAGAAGATCGGCGCTGGGCGCGTCACGTATCCCGGTCTGCCCGACCGTGCGATCATTTCCGAGGAAGGTTCGTTCGCATTCAAAGTTGATCAGGACGTCTCTTCTGGTGCGCTAAATCTCACCGGCGCGGGCACAAAGGCAAAGTTTGGCGCGGGCACGCTCACCATCACCGGCGGCACGTTCGGCGGCGCGTTCGCCGTCACTGAGGGGCAGGTCACCATCAACGGCTCGATTCTCGGCTTCAGCTCCCTCTACGTGGGCGAGGGCGCGAAGGCGTACATCCCGCACTGCTCGCAGGTGAACAACCGCCTGCCGCAGAACGGCCAGGTGGTGGTTGACGGCGGCGAGATACACGTCTGCGGCGTCAATCCGTTCTCCAGCCACATTCCCGAGTTCTGGCTTACTAACGGCATGTTGCGCGTCGACTGCGCGACAGGAGCCGAGCACATCAAGTTCAAGAACATCCACATGAAGGACTCCACGTTCCGCCTCCAGGGCGCGAAGGGCGCCTACCAGAACAACGGCATCTACTTCTTCTCGAACAGCGGCAAGTTCTTCATAGACGGCGAGTGCGCGTTCGAGGCGGCGGAGGGCATTCCGAACGCGATTCATGGCGAGGCCGCCGTGCCGGTAGTGGTCTCGGAAGGATCTTCGGTCGTGTGGGGCACGCCGTTCATGCAGAACATTGCGAAGCAGGGCCCAGGCACGGTGCAGTTTGCCGACACTGTCGATCAGACCAAGTGCACGGCAACGTTCCTGATGCAGGAGGGAACGCTGCTCACCGGCTCCAAGGTGCCGCGCCTGAATATCTCTGCTGGCACCACCATCAAGCCGCTTGGCGGCGCGCCGCTCACCGTCACCACCACGCTCACGCTGCCGGAGGAGGGCACGATCGCGGTGGACCTCTCGGCGATCGACTTCGCCTCGCGCGAAACGCCGGTTCGCATCCTGGCCTACGGCGGCTTCACAGCGGACATGGTGAGCAAGTTCTCGTTCCCGTCGATTCCCGAGGAGTGGGAGGTCGCGACCGTAAGCGGGCTATCCCTCGTCAAGGCAAAGCAGCCCAAGCACATCTACTGGAACACGCAGTCGGGCGAATGGGGCGATAGACTGTGGAACCAGGATCCCGAAGGCTACAACGGCGACGGCTATCATGACGTCACGTTCCAGGACAATACGAACGGCACCGCCACCGCGCTCACCACGATCAACGTCTCGGGCGACCGCGTGGTCAGTACGTTCAACTTCGACACGACCGAAACGCCATACGCCTTCACGGGCGCAGGCTCGATCACGGTGCCCGCGTTCGGTGGTGGCACGGCAGGCGCAGCGTATGAGATCGACGTGCCGCTCGTGCTCAGCGTTGGCGGCCTTACGTTCGCCACCTCGACTCAGGACCAGATCATAAACGACATTCGCGGCGTCATCGGTCCAATTACCGTGCCTGCGGCGGATGGCGGCAGGGCGAAGATCAACTTCACGGCCGCCAGCCCGCGCAATCCTGGCGCCATCACCATAGGCGCGGGCAAGACGCTGGAGTTCTGCATCAACTCGCCATCTGTGGGGGCCTCCGTGGTCCCGACGGCGCCGATGTCTGGCGACAGCACATCTAAGTTCGTCCTTTCGGCGAAAGACTGCAACTACCATATGGACATCACACAAGCTAGCCCGAACTTCAAGGGCGAGGTCGAGATCAAGGACGGCGCATTCCTGCACGTCAACGCGCAGTTCAACGGCTTCACCGCCACGGCGGAGAGGCCGGTGCGCGTGCACGGAGAGAACTCGATCCTCTCCCTCTACGGCAGCCAGGTGTTCAATCGTCTGCCGGACAATGCTTACGTGTACGTTTACGACGGCGGAAGGATAATGTTCCGCGGCGTGAACGTGACGCAGCAGGTCGGGTCGCCGTGGCTAGTCGTGTCGAACGGCGTCGTGGAGGCGACGAGCGAGATGAAATCCCATCTCCACACGCACATCGCGGGAATGCACGGAGAGAGCGAGATCGTGTTCTCGGGAACAGGCGCAACGTACAACAACGACGGTCTGGTGATCCACAGCGCGCTCCCCGTCCTCTCCGGCACCACCACGGTGCATCGAGCGAGCGGAAGCTCCGCGAAGCTGACGTTCCAGAACGACCCGAACTACAATGTGCCGGGCGTTCTGCAGGTGGAAGACGGCGCACTTCTCAGAATCGCCCTGCCGCTCAGTCAGCCGCCGATCAAGAAGGGCGCGGGCACGCTCGAACTACTTGAGGGCTCTAAGCTCGGCGACAACGTCAATTCGCTCACGCTGCAGGAGGGATACCTCAAGGTCAACGCGCAGGCCGAATCCCTCGACTCTGTTGCCGCCTCTAGCGGCACGGGGCTCGACCTCACCGACGAGGACAGCGTCTATCAGCCCGTCGACAATGCCTTCTCGGCCACCGGCGTCATCAAGCTCAAGACGGGCGCGCGCCAGCTTGGAAAGGGCGAGTATCTCTTCAAGTGGACGGCTGGCCATGCGCCGGACTGCAGCTTCAAGCTCGTCTCCGAAGCTGCCGACCGAAACCGCTTCAACCTGGAGAAGGTGGCGGACGGCGTGCGCGTGGGCACAAAGTACTTCGCGATCTTGGTGCGGTGACGGAGATCGGCCGTTATACGAAGCGGAT
>JAFUDL010000205.1 GCA_017459225.1 Kiritimatiellia bacterium | reverse complement strand
CTCGCCTCGAGCGCCGCCTGCGCACCATAGTCGGCTTCTAGGTTTGCGCTTGATTTCGGAAATGACGGGTGATATACTGAAAATGGAGTTGACGGCGAATAGAAGGCTATAACGGAAAAGAAAAGGAGTGTCTGCATGGATTGTCTAAAGTTGCTGGCGGTGGCTGTGGCGCGGGGATTGACGCTTTTCGAGCGGTAGTTGCCATGAAAGCGAAGGCATGGAGGCTCTACGGAGCGAAGGATGCGAGGCTCGAGGACGTCGAGCTCGAAGGCGCCGGCGATGACGGCGTCGTGGTGGAGATCGTCACGAACACGATCTGCCTGAGCGACTACAAGGCCGTCGCACTCGGCACGGGCCACAAGCGCGTTCCGAAGGACATCGCGGAGAACCCGACCATGTTCGGGCACGAGGTCTCCGGAATCGTCCGCGAGGTCGGCTCCAGGTGGGCTTCGCAGTTTCGCGTTGGCCAGCGCGTGTGCATCCAGCCCGCCTTCAACATCCCCGGCCACGAGCTGGAGACGATGGGCTACGCCTGGCATTCGGTGGGCGGCGAGACGACCCACGTGTATCTGCCGTCCGTCATAATGGAGATGGGCTGTCTTCTCCCGTACGACGGCGACGCGTTCTTCAAGTGCTCGCTCGCCGAGCCGATATCATGCATCGTCTCGGCGTTCCGCACGAACTACCACCACGCCTTCGGCTCGCACGAGCACGAGATCGGAATCGTCAAGGGCGGCACGATGCTCCTCCTCGCCGGATGCGGCGCGATGGGCCTTGGATGCATAGACATCGCCTGCCATGGTCCAGAGAAGCGTCCGCGCCGCCTTGTCGTCACCGACATAGACGACGCGCGGCTCGCGCGCGCGGCGCGCGTGTTCGGGCTGTCGGCGCGTACCGACGGCGCATCGCTCCGCGCGGACGGCGAGGTGAACGGGGTGGAGCTCCACTTCGTCAATACGCGCGGCATGGCAGATCCCGTCGCCGCGCTGAAGGCGTACAATCTTGCGGACGAGGAAGACGCCTCCAATCCCACTTCGACCGGAGGCGGGTATGACGACATATTCCTCTTCGCCCCCGTTCCCGCGCTCATCACGCAGTGCTCTGACCTCCTGAGCTTCGGCGGCTGCCTCAACTTCTTTGCGGGCCCCACCGACCAGAAGCTCTCCGCGCCGTTCAACTTCTACAACATCCACTACATGATGCACCACATCGTCGCGAATTCGGGCGGCGACGTGAAGGACATGGCGGACTCCGTAGACTGGATCGGCAGGGGCTATCTCCATCCGGAGGTCATGATTACGCACGTCGGCGGGCTCCCCTCCGCCGCGCAGGCGACTCTCGACCTCCCGACGGTGCCAGGCGGAAAGCGGCTCGTCTACACGCACGTCGACATGCCGATGACGGCGATCGCCGACTTCGCCGAGAAGGGGAGAATAGATCCGTTCTACGCCGAGCTAGACCGTCTCTGCTACGCGAACAGCGGGCTATGGTGCAAGGCCGCCGAAGACTATCTGCTCGCTCATGCGCCGAAGATCGAGATCGGCGAGCCGATGGCGAAGGTGGTGGAGCGAAGGATAACGATATGACGTTCTACTGCCTATGCATGAGTCCGGCGATCGACGCGACGGTGAGGCTGCCGTGCGCGCCGAAGGGCGGCGGCGAGATATTCAAGGTGGTCGCCGAGGATGAGAACGTAGGCGGCAAGGCGGTGAACGTGGCGAGATGGCTCGCGTTGCGCGGCGCGCGGGTCGTATGCGGCGGGCTGCTCGGCGAAGACAACGACAGGCCGTTCGTCAGGGAACTTTCGAAGTACGGCATAGAGGACCGTTTCCTGCGCGTCGCGGGGGCTACGCGCCGCAACGAGATGATCACCTGGCCGGGCGGCTCGATGAAGATCAACCGCCCCGCGTTTCCCGGGTTGTCAAAGGATTTCGACTGCATGGCGGCGGCGGAGAGGCTAGCAGGAGATTCAGGCGTTTCTGGCGCGATGGTCATAATCTCTGGTTCGCTGCCGTCGGCGCTGCCGGCTGGCTTCTACGCGAGGGCGGTGGCGTATTTCAAGTCGCTTGGATGGAAGACGGTGCTTGACGCGAGCGGCGAGGCGATGCGCCTTGGGCTGGAGGCGGGTCCGGATCTCATCAAGCCCAACGCGGAGGAATGCGAGCCGCTAGTGGGCTTTGTTCCCAAGACGCAGGACGAGTTCGCGGAGGCGACGAGACTGCTGCGCAGGAAGGCGGGGCTCGTCGTGATTTCCGCAGGCGCGTCCGGTGCGTGGTTCGACGGCGAGTTCGTCGCCGCGCCGGAGGTGGATGTGGTCGACACCACGGCCGCAGGTGACACGCTGCTCGCCGAGTATTGCTGGAGCGGCGACGCCGCATGGGCCGTGGCCGCGGGATCGGCCGCATGCACCATGCCGGGCGGCGCGCCTCCGCCGATAGATGTAGTGCATCGGCTGAAGGAGGGAGCATGAGCCTCTTCGAAGACCGCGAGGTCGACCGCAGGTTCCATCGCGCGCAGTGGCGGATGCTCTTCGCCACCATGATTGGCTACACGCTCTTCTACTTCATGCGGAAGAACTTCTCCT
>JAFUDL010000204.1 GCA_017459225.1 Kiritimatiellia bacterium | reverse complement strand
GGAGTCGACACGGTTGCAGCACTGCGCGCGGTCGAGAAGGGCTCTGCGGTGGCCGCAGCCGTGGCTTCCGTCTCGGTGTGGCTGGTCCTGGGGTGCCGTGGATTCCTCGCGCTTGGCGAGGCGGGCAACTTCCCTGCGGCCATCAAGGTGACGGCGGAGTTCTTCCCGAAGAAGGACCGTGCGTTCGCGACGTCCGTCTTCAATTCCGGCGCGTCCGTTGGCGCGCTCGTGGCGCCGCTCACGATTCCGTCGCTCGCGAAGTGCTTCGGCTGGGAGCTCGCTTTCATCATCATCGGCGGCGTCGGCTTCATCTGGATGTTCTTCTGGCAGTGGCTCTACACGAAGCCGCGCGACTCGAAGTTCATGAACAAGGCAGAGCTCGACTACGTCTCGCAGGACGAGGGCGGCAACGCCGCCCAGTCCGAATCGTCCAAGGCAGCCGACGAGAAGCCAATTCCCTTCCTCAAGTGCTTCACCTACCGTCAGACGTGGAGCTTCATCGTGGGCAAGTTCTGCACTGACGGCGTGTGGTGGTTCTACCTCTTCTGGGCGCCCGCCTACTTCAAGGAGCAGGGCCATGCGCCCTCCACGCCCACGGGCCAGGCGCTCGTGTTTACGCTCTACCTGATCGTGACGGTGGTCTCGATCTACGGATGCAAGTTGCCTACGGTGCTCGTCAACAAGGGATACAAGGGGGGCAATCCGTACATGTGCCGCATGACGGCGATGCTGCTCTTTGCGTTCTTCCCGCTCGCGGCGCTTTTCGCGCAGCCGCTTTCGAACACGTCCGTGTGGTTCCCGGCCTGTCTGATCGGCCTTGCGGCGGCTGGGCACCAGGCGTGGAGCGCCAACATCTTCTCGACGGTGGGCGACATGTTCCCGAAGTCCACCATTGCCTCCATCACCGGCATCGGCGCGATGGCGGGCGGCTTCGGCGCCTTCCTCGTGAACGTATACGCGGGCCGGCTCTTCACCTATGCGCAGGGCGCCGGCAAGGCCTTCTCCTTCATGGGCTTCGAGGGCAAGCCCGCCGCGTACATGATCGTGTTCTGCGTGTGCGGCGTCGCGTATCTCGTGGCGTGGTGCATCATGAAGACGCTCGTGCCGAAGTACAAGCCCATCGTCGAGTGATAAGACAGGTCTGACCAGTTTTATCATCTGCGGCGGTAGTGTCTCGGCGTGGTTTCAATTGCTCTAAATCGTACATTAAAACACAGGTTTAGAGCGAATGGAATGTGGGTGCTGACTAAATCCGAGATGAAGTTCTCGTTGGAGAAGTCCGCCATAGACGCGGAATACGCATCGCGATTGCGCGAGACGGGCGTACGCGGCAACTGCCATGCGCAAGATGCAATAGATGATAAACGAAAGGACAAAGCATGAAAGCTGTAAGAACTGCTTGTAGACTGTCGTTCGCGATGGCCACGCTGTGCGGCGCTCTTGCCGTCACGATGGGGGCGCGGGGGGAAGTGCCGCCGGGCGGCGGTTCGATTCTGGAATCGCATGGCGTAGGAGACGCTTTCTTCGCGCCTTTTCATGAGAAGATACGCGCCAGCCGGGAGCAGTGGCGGCAGAAGGCGGAATCGGCCAAGCCTGCCTTGCGGCATCGCGTCGTTCAGCCGAAGCGGATCGTCAAGTTCGCGGCGGGCGACTCTGCGTTCCAGGGATGGGCGGTGCATGACGCGGGAGCTGTTGCCGACTTCATGAACCGTCCGCTTTCCCAGGGCGAGGAGTTCATATTGGATTTCGGCGAGCATATCGTAGGCCGGCTCGAGCTGGGACTTGTCGACTTCGGCAGCGCAGTCGATGCACCGGTGCGTCTCGCGCTGTCGTTCGCCGAGATGCCATGCGAACTGGCGGAGGATCAGGAGGCGGCAAAGCCGTCATTGTCAAGGTCGTGGTTTCAGAGCGAAGTCTTCACGTTCGACGATGTGCCGTCCGTGAACAGGCTTCCACGCCGCTACGCTTTTCGCTATGTCAGAGTGAAGGTGGCCGGCTGCTCCAGCGGAGGCCGCTTTGGACTCGGGCGCATCGCGGTTGAGACTGAGACTTCGGCGGACGAGGCCAGCATCAAGGCCTGGACGCCGCCTTCTGACAAGGCGGCGAAGATTGACGCCACGGCTTGCCGTACGCTCCGCGACTGCATGCAGACGGTGTTCGAGGACGGTCCGAAGCGCGACCGCCGGCTTTGGCTCGGCGACCTGCGGCTCGAGGCCCTTGCGGACTACGAGACCTACCGCAACTTCGAGATAGTGAAGCGTTCGCTGTACGTTCTGGCCGGAACGTGCGCGGAAAGCGGCCTCGTCAACAGCGATGCGTACGAGAGGCCGGTGCTGCGCAGCGGCGCGTGCCGCATTCTTGACTACACCGCCATCTACGCGGCAACGGTTCTGGAGTATCTTGAGGCGAGCGGCGACGAGGAGACAGCGCGCGACCTATGGCCGCTGTGCGCCATGCAGACGAAGTTCGTGCTGAGCTGCGTGTGCCCGGACGGCGTGTTCCGGGACAACGGGAAATGGTGGTGCTTCATAGACTGGCAGGGACCGCTCAACAGGCAGACCGCGGAACAGGGCGCGATCATCTTCGGGCTTAAGAAGACTTGGGAGCTGGCCCGGCGGCTTGGACGGACTGAAGACGTCAAGTTCATTCCCGAAGTCGTCGCAAAGATGGAAGACGGTGCGCGCAAAGTGCTTTGGAACGAGGCGAAAGGCTGCTTCGCATGTGAAAAGGATGCGCAGGTCTCATGGATGGGACAGGCCTGGTTGGTCCTGGCCGGAGTGCCAGATGCGTCTTCGGCGCGCCGCTGTCTTAAGACGGCGATGGATGATGCCAGCGCGGTTCGTCCCGTGACGCCATACGCTAACCACTACTTCATCGAGGCGTTGTATGCCGCCGGCATGAGGAACGAGGGCGACGCGAGGCTCCTTTCCTATTTTGGCGGAATGGTGGATTTGGGAGCGGACACGTTCTGGGAGGTGTTCGTGCCGGAGGATCACCGCGCGGGGCCCTACAGCACCCATCTGATGAACAGCTATTGCCATGCCTGGAGCTGTGCCCCGGCGTACTTCCTGCGCAACGCGAAATACAAGGCACTTTCGGGCGCGAGGCGGTGATGACTAATCTTGCATTGGTGGTGTCGCTGCTTCTTTCCACGCCGCAGCTCAGGTGCGGCGACAGCGACCTCGGCAGATGCGTGCGCGACAGCCTCTTCAACGAGGTCGTGCGCCTCGACCGCGCGGCGGACGCCGCATGGGTTGCGTGCGACACGCCGGAGAAGCTCGCCGCCCGCCAGCGCGAAGTGCGCGAGAAGACGATCGCCGCGATCGGCGGCTTTCCTGATAAGACGCCGCTGAACGCCGTCGCCACGGGCATCGTGAAGCGGGAAGGCTACGTCGTCGAGAAGATACTTTTCGAGAGCCGTCCGAGACACTATGTGACGGCGCATCTTTTTCTTCCGGACGACCCGAAGTTCAAGCCGCCGTACCCCGGCGTCGTCTCGCCGTGCGGACACTCCGCCACTGGCAAACTCGCCCCCTGGTACCAGCGCGTTGGCGTGACGGGCGCGAAGCGCGGACTCGCCACGCTCGTCTACGACCCGATCGACCAGGGCGAACGGCGTCAGCATCCGAAGTGCCCGATCTCATGCGGCGGACACAACAACATCGGCCACCGCGCAACGCTCCTAGGATGGAACACCGCGCAGTTCCGCATTTGGGACGGCATACGCGCCTGCGACTATCTTGCCTCGCGTTCCGACGTGGACGCCTCGAAGCTCGGCGTGACGGGTCTTTCCGGCGGTGGCACGCTTTCATCTTATCTCAACGCGCTCGACCCACGCTATGCCGCAGGCGCGCCAGCGGGATTCATCTCCACGGTGCGCGACGTGTACGACAACATCGGTGGGCAGGACGCCGAGCAGTTCATGTTCGGCCAGCTGCAGTTGGGATTCAATCATCTCGGCATCGTCTCGCTTCGCGCCCCGTCGCCTGTGATGATCGTGACGACCCACGGCGACTACTTCCCGTTCAAGGGCTCGCTTGACACCTTCGAGAACGTGAAGAAGATATACTCCATGCTCGGCGTTCCTGAGAAGGCGGATCTCATGGAGACCGCTGGGCCGCACCACTGGTACGAATCAACGCGCAATGCCGCGATGCTCTGGATTCGGCGCTGGGCGGCAGGCGACGCGTCTGCCTGGCCGTGCGACCGCGCCGCGCTTCGCCGCATGGACTTCGGCTTCGCCTACACGCCAGAGAACTCCGGCCTCGCCAACGAGAAGCCAGAGGTGCGCTACGTCACGAAGACAGGTCAGGTTGCCGACATCCCGGGCGCGCGGAGCGTATACGACGTCATGCGCGACGAGCTGGCGCGCCTCGACGCAAAGCGCACGCCGCCAACAGCCGAAGGCGTACGCGAAGTCGCGGGGATACGTCCGCTATCGTCGCTTTCCGCAACGCCGGTAGTCCTTGATGATCG
>JAFUDL010000203.1 GCA_017459225.1 Kiritimatiellia bacterium | reverse complement strand
GAAGCACGCGATGAACCCGAGGACAAGCCCGTGGTAGAACCCCTCCGCCGCCGTGTCGAAGAAGCTCACCGACTCCTTGAGATACGCCGCGAGGTACTTTCCGAAGAGGAACGGATCGCGCTCGCGCAATGCGTCCTCGACTGCGGAAATGCCGCCTTTTTTGTCGAACGAGCGGACCTTCTGGACGATCTCCCGGTAAAAAACCTGGCTGAGTTCCCTGTTCGGAATCGTCACCGGACAGTCTCCGTTTTCGTCAATCGGTCCAACCGCCTTCAGATAACCCGCCGAGACCAAGAGCGCGTAAAGCGTGTTTTCGTTTTCGCGGATAAGTTTGTATGGTCCAAGCTCCTTCGTCATCGGAACAGTGATCGTCTCGCCCTTCATCAGCGCATGCAGTCTTCGTTCCATGTTGAACGGCAGTTCATGCACGATTTCGGTGATGAGGTCGTTGGAGCTCGTGTCCAGCCAGTAGGCGTCGGGCTTGCAATTGCACTGGAAATACCGCAGCACGCTCCACGGGTTGTAGATCTCCGTACCGCCGAAGTCGTAGCCGTCGTACCACGACTTGATCTCCGGCATCTTGTCCTCGGCTCCGTAGTACCGCGCCATTTCGGCGACCTCTTCCTCGGTAAAGCCGAAATACTGCGAGTACTTCTGTTCAAAGACCGTCCAGACCTCCGGGTTGTTGAGGCCGGAGAGGATACCCTCCTTCGCGACGCGCAGTACACCCGTCATGATCCCAATGTAGCAATGCTTGTTGTCCTTCAGCGCACCCGAGAGAAACACGCGCATGAAGGCGCACATTTCGTCATAATAACCATGTGTCGAAGCGGAGGTGATCGGCTGGTCGTACTCGTCGATCAAGATGACGGGGAGCTTCTTTGTGAACGCATGGACCGCCTCGGATAGAAGTCCAAGCGATTCGGACAACTCATCCTTCGTCCCCTCACGGTTCATCACTCTGCGCAGCGACCGCTTCTTGGCCCCGTCTCCCCATCCGTTCTCAATGCATTCGGAGAAACGCGCGACCTCTCCGCCAATCACGGCGGCAAGACGGGCGAATGCCTCTTCTACAGTGGTCTGCTTGATGTCCTTGAACGACAGGAAGATGACAGGATGTTTGCCCTGCTCACGCTGGTACTTCTCTCCAGCCGCCCAGATTTTCTTGTCCGTGAAGAATGCCTCTGTCTTCACCATGCCGCAGCCTTCCACCAGCGTCTCCGGCTCGTAGAACGCGCGGATCATCTCCAGCATCGTCGTCTTGCCGAAACGCCTTGGACGCGTGAACAGCACCACCGTCGATTCGGCGTCGATGAGATCCTTGAGGATCAGCGTCTTGTCCACGCAGTAGGACGTGCGCGAGAACCTCGCCCAGTCGCTCGTCCCCACGGGCGGCGGCAATAGCCCTTCCCTGCGCGCCGTCCTACTGGCGCGCGTCTGTTCATTGTTCTTTATTTCCGCTTCAGACATTGTCGACCTCATGCCATTTTGTCGTTGAGCGCTGCTGGCGAAGACTGTTTGGCGGGCTCAGGCTCGTCATTTCGCAGCAGAAGAAGTCGCTGGCTTCTTCGAGTCGGGGAAGAGGTAGCGGAAGTTTCTGCGAAGCGCCACAAGAGTCAGGCCGCCCTTGCTGTCGGGCTTGTGGCGGGGCGTGCCCTTGCCCTCAAGCACGTCCATCAGGTCTTCGCACGCACACCAGGTTGTGAAGAGGAAGCCAAGATACTGCCCCTTGTCGTGTGCCACGGCGTACGCGAGGAACTTCTGCGCGTTCTCGGCGTAGCGCCATGGGCAGAGATACATCTTGTATCCCGCGTCCGCAAAAACGTCCACGCTAGGATAGGCCTTCTTTCCCTCATAGTGCCAGTCGCAGATGACGACGTCTTTGTTCACCTTGCCGAGCGCCGCGCTGGTGCCGTTGTCGCTTGCCTCCCACACGCCGTAGCCAGTGGTTTTCGAATCCAGCAGCCGGTCGCCCCACATCATCATGCCAACGCCTTTCGACTTCAGGTGGTCGGCAATGCCATTCACCCAGTCGGCGAAGAGCTTCGCGGTGGAAGTGCCGCGGCATCGCGGGCAGTTCCCGATCTCGAACACCTCGTCGCAGCCGATGTGCACCATGTCCGCACCGAACGCAGCCACGAGCTCGTCGAGCATCTCGCATACGATGCGCTTCGAATCTGGATGCGTGGGACAGATGCTGCGGCAGTAGTTACGCGACACCTTTTTCTTCTCAGGCGACTCGTCCAGCTCTGGATGTCCCTTGAGAAGCCCGTCGTGCACCACGTTCCCGCTCTGGTGCCCGAGAAGATTCATCTTCGGAATGAGCCTCATGCCCGCAGCGTCGCACGCCGCCTTGATCGCCTTCGCATCTGCAAGCGAAATCGCATCACCGGCCACGCATTCAGGATGCGAGGCGAACTTGTAGCGGTAGCGCACAAGGAGCACGATCGTATCCACTCCGGCGGGCTTGAGCGTATCCTTGATGAACGCGCAGAACCTTGCCACGTCTTTTGGCCGAGGCGCGCCTATGGCAATGCCCCTGCTCTTCCATCCGCCCGCCGGAGCGGGAGGGACGCCCGGCATGTCCGCCTCGGCGAACGCAGTGAACGACAGTGCCGCGACAACGGCCGCAACCATGTTTCTGATTGTTTTCATGCCATCATTATACCACAATCGCAGATGTTTGACGAGCATCGTTTGAATTGACAGACTCTGTTCGCAGATGATATGATATGGCGTGTTTGTTCAAGCGGACAACTAGGAGCTACAAATGAAGAGAAGGCAATTCATCGGCGGCATGATGGCGGCGGGCGCAGCCCCGCTCATCAAGGCGGCCGAAGACGGAAGAATCGCGAGGATCGGCCTCATCACCGACACACATGTGGAGACCACCCTCGAAAGCTGCTCGCGCGTGCGGGCTGCGCTTGAGCTCTTCAAGGCAAAAGGCGCGGAGATGGTGGTCAACTGCGGCGACATCGCCGACCGCCACTACCCCCAGGGCTATCGCTTCTACAGGCAGACCGTCAACAATGTCTTTCCAGACCCCGCTTCGCGTCCGAAGGAGATATTCGTGTACGCCTGGCACGACCTCATCAACCATGACAAGGTGCTTGGCGGGAAGTGGGACCCCGTGGCCGCATACGCCAACGTGCGCAAGCAGCTAGAGGCCCCCAATCCGCCTTTCTGCGACTTCGTGTGGAAAGGCCTTCCGTTCGTGGTCGCCACGCAGAACGTTGGCACGAAAGGCTTTCCTTCGTGGGAAGAGTATGAGAAGACCGTCGAGCGCGTGTGCGCAGCCAACCCTGGCAAACCCGTCTTCGTGTGCGACCATCTGCCTCCTGCAGGCACCACGTTCCACAGCCGCGAATGGGGCAGCGAAAGATGCCGCCGCATGCTCAACCGCTTCCCGCAGGTGGTGTCGCTTTCTGGACACGTTCACGGCACGCTCGCGTGCGAACGCCAGATTTGGCAGGGCGAGTTCACCGCCGTGAACATCGGCTGCCTCCAGACCTGGGGCGGCTTCGCCGCAGGCTCCACTCCTCCGCGCCAGGCGAAGCCGAACTTCGGCGCGATCGTGATGGACGTCTTTGCGGACCGTCTCGTGTTCCACCGCCACGACGTGCGCGACGGTTCGGAGATCGCACCGCCCTGGATCGTGCCCCTTCCATTCAACCCCTCCACCGCTCCATACGCTCCCGCGCGCGCCGCCGCGCGCGTAAAGCGCCTCCCCGCATTCAACGCGAACGCTAATGTCGAAGTGACGCCCGCCAATGCCGACTTCAAAGTGCAGATCACAGACGCCACCACGCCACAGGCGTTCATGTACCGCATCCAGTGCGAACGCATGAACGCACGCGGCGAATGGGAGGCGTTCTCGCAGGACGACGTGTTCAGCGAGTTCTGGAAGGCGCAGGCCGACCGCAGCGGCACGATCAGCCACGTACTCGCATCGGGTTTCTTCACGCCACATGGCAAGTACCGCGTGTCGGTGCGTCCGCTCGACTTCTTCTACCGCGCCGGCGCAGCCATTACGTCCAAGGAGATTCAGATTCCCGAGCATTCCTCGCCCAGAGAGCTTTGGAAGATCGAGCCTCCAACGAACAATCTCCGCTTCACAGAATACAACAAAACCGTGGAGCCCACCATCGGCGGCATGTTCGCGCCTTCCACCGGGCAAGGCACTCTGTGGCTTCCCGAGAACGCATTCGCGAATCTCGAGCTGGGCAAGCGCCATCAGCTCGTCCTTGACCTCGACAGCCGCATGCCGGACGATGACTGGTGCGGATGGCGCGTGCGCCTCTGCTCCCGCAGGAGCGAACGCGTCGTGGCGAGCAGCCCCCTCACCGCATCGGGAACGCCGGGCACGCTCCGCTACGTGTTCACGTTCACCACGCCAGCGGACGGCTCGTTCCCCGCCTCCTGCAACATCACATTCAACAACCACTTCCCCGGCGCAAGCCTGCGCATAGACAACATCGCTCTTCTGCGCGGCTGAGCAAGGAATAATCCACCATGAAAAACATGACTACCCGCAGGCACTTCCTCGCCTCCACCGCCGCCACGGCTCTCGCCGCGGCAGGCTGCTCAACCACCATCGCCGAGACGGTCGGCTCCACAACTTCCAACCGCGGCATACGCGTGCGGTTCCTCGGGTCCGGCGCGGCGGGCTGGAAGAGCGAATGGGCGAAGAATCCGCACATGCGCCGACAGTCGAGCCTGCTTCTCGAAAACAAGGTGATGATCGACTGCACAATGTGCGCCTTCGACAAGATGCCTGCCGGATGCCGTCCAGAGGCGCTTTTCCAGACGCACTCGCACGGCGATCACTACAACCCTTCCGCCGCCGTCAAGAGCGGCGTGAAGCGCATGTACGTGCAGGAGACATGGTCCGCCGCCGCGCGAAAGGAAGTTGCCGAAGCCGCCGCAAAGCTCAATCTCCCCGCGCCCGAGGTGATCGCCCTCCCGTTCGGAAAGGCAGTCGAGGAATCCGGCATGCGTTTCACCGGCGTTCCCGCGAACCACAGCACGTCGCGCGTGACAGACGGCGTTCTTGAGCGTACGTCTCTCTACCTTGTGGAGAAAGGTCCCTCGCGCCTCCTCTACGCAACCGACACAGGCGGCATTCCAGGCGACGCCGCGCGCATGATCGGCATTGATCCGCACGTCACTCCAGGCACGAAGAAGAAACCCTTCACCGACAACCCCTACGTGCACGCCGCAGAGCCGATCACAGCCTTCATCATGGAGGCGACGAACGGCGCTAACGACGACGACTTCCGCATCTTCGTTCACTCTAGCGTGCAGACCGTGGCCCGCATCGCGAACATGCTGAAGCGCACCAAGCGCCTCGTGCTGCCTCCTGGCCAGAGCGTGATGCTCACCCACCTCGCGGTCAAGTACCGCAGCTGGCCGTCAGAGAAGATCAACGCCGAACTCCCCGAAGGACTGCGCGCCGCATACGACGGCCTCGAACTACTGCTTGGCTAGCCCCACCAAGCACCAAACACTATTTCGAGACCGTTCCACGCACGCGCCCCTGCGCGTCGCGGTATGTGGTCTTGCCGTAGTTGTTGGTGGTCTTGGTGCCCT
This sequence comes from Kiritimatiellia bacterium, assembly GCA_017459225.1. GTDB lineage: Bacteria > Verrucomicrobiota > Kiritimatiellia > RFP12 > UBA1067 > RUG572. The sequence continues at coordinate 1,553 of JAFUDL010000203.1, read as the reverse complement.
GCACGCGCCCCTGCGCGTCGCGGTACGTCGTCTTTCCGTAGCTGTTCGTGGTGGAACTGCCCTGCACGCGGCCCATAGCGTCGCGGTACGTCGTCTTGCCGTAGTTGTTGGTGGTCTTGGTGCCCTGCACGCGGCCCATAGCGTCGCGGTACGTCGTCTTGCCGTAGCTGTCGGTCTTGGCAGTGCCCTGGATGCGGCCCATCGAGTCGCGGTACGTGGTCTTGCCATAGCTGTCGGTTGTGGCAGTGCCCAGCACGCGCCCCTGCGCGTCGCGCCACACCGTCTTCGTGTCGGCATTGCACGCCACCGCGATCATCATCGCCACAAACACGCAAATGCGCGCGGAAAACGAACTGACACATCTCTTCTTCATGACGAATCTCCTTTCCTTGCTGTTGGAACGAAATCAAGTATATCACAATTCAGCGCGCCGCGCCACCCACGCAATCGCCTTGAGTGCCTTGAGCTAGGAGAAAGTTTATGGTATTATTTGCGGCGTTGAAGGAAGGATGCCGAATGGACACCATAACAAAGGAGCAGCGTAGCCGCGTGATGTCGCGAATCAGATCGCGCGACACCAAGCCCGAGCTCGCAGTGCGCAAACGCCTGCACGCCGCGGGATGGCGGTTTCGCGTGTGCGACAAGCGCCTGCCGGGCCATCCGGACGTGGTGGTGCCGCGCGCGCGAACGCTCATTGAGGTGCGCGGCTGCTTCTGGCACCGCCACGGCTGCGCCAAGTCGTCAATGCCAAAGTCGAACGTCGCCTTTTGGATGGCCAAGTGGTCGCGCAACGTCCGCCGCGACAAGCGCCACGAAGCCGAGTGGCGCAAACTCGGATGGAACGTGATCGTGGTGTGGGAGTGCGCACTCGACGCCGTGCGACGCGAAGACGCTCTCTTGCGCATCTGCCAAGCGCTGGACTTCTGGAAAGGCGAGGGGCCGCGGAAGCGGCCCCATCGTCTCACATTGCCGCGGCTAAGCCCGCGGCGCTAGCGCCAGAACGCTACTTCTTCGCGTCGCCCTTGGCGTCCTTCGCCTTCTCCTTGCGCTTGGCGGGATCAACCTTCATCGCCTTGAGAATGTCGTCCGTCACGTCAAGCGCCTCGCTTGAGAAGGCGAGCATGGTGGAGTCGGCGATGATGTCGAATTTCTTCGCCTTTGCATAGGCGTTGATCTTCTCGCGGATCTCCTCCGTCTCGATCTTGAGAAGGCGCGTCTCGAGGTCGGCGAGTTCGCTCTGGAAATGCTGCGCCGCGTTGCGCAGTTCCTGCTGGGCGGAGAGGAAGCGCCTCTGGACGTCCTCCATCTTCTTCTGCGCCTCGGCCTTGGCGCTTGCGGAGAACATCGGGTTCATGAGGTCGCCCTGGAGCTTCTTGCCCTCCTCGGCGATCGCCTTGCCCTCCTCCTGCATCTTCTCAAGCTTGGCCTTGTAGTCGGCGTCGGTGGACTTCACGAGCGCCTTGTTGGACTCGTGATTGGGATGCAGCCTCACGAGATCGAGCATGTTCACCGTGCCGATCTTCAGCTCTGCAGATGCGCACAGCGATGCCGCG
>JAFUDL010000202.1 GCA_017459225.1 Kiritimatiellia bacterium | reverse complement strand
TTCGTTCGTCGTCCACTTCCCGAACGTCGAAGTGCTGAGGAACGCGGGGCTCTCAGTCGGCTTCCGGCTCGACCGCAAGCTCCGGGGCGAGAGCGGGTTCACGCCCGGGGAAGTGACGGACAAATACGAGACGAACGTCCCGCTCGGGCCGCACGATCCGACTGGGCTCTACGTCTTCAACATCGTCCTTTCGCCGGCGGATCCGCTCCTCTCCGGAAGCGCGGTGCTTTCTTCGGTCGCCACTGTCGGCGTGCTGCGCGTGACGAGCGCCAACCTCTCAGGCCGCCGCGAGGCCGTGGAGGCGCCGCAGGCGCTAGCCGACGTTGGCCTTTCCGCCGACATCGTCATCGACGGCGGCATGTCGCCCGGCGGCGTGCCTTCCACCGTTGTGCGCGTCCGGTCCAACGGCGCCGTCGAGTTGCTTCGCCAAGGCCCCGTTGCGATTTCCTCCTTGCGCTGAATGCGAGAATTTGGCATAATAGTGGCATCAAGAATCGCAGAAGTGGTTACCATAAAGGAGCAACGGACAATGAAGCGAATCATTCTCATGGCTACTCTATGCGCGGCAGCGGCGTCGCTAGCGGCCGGAATAAGGTCGTCTTACACGTCGCCGAAGTGGGTGATGGGCGGAGCGGCGCGCAGTAGCGCGAGTGTGCTCGCCACCACCGCCGCGCTCGCGTTCCCCGACATGAAGCTTGTGGACGTGCAGGAGCTTCTTTCGCAGGGTTACGTGTTCGGCGCGTGGCAGTGCGGCACCTCCATGATCAGGCGCGCGCTGCAGGCGAAGGATGTGCTGATTTGCAGAGATCCAGATACGGACGCCGTCGTGAAGATCGTGGGCGTGTTTTCGTTCGTGGACGACAAGTACACCAAGTCCATCGCATTTGAGCTCACCGACGGCGCGGAGGGCGTGTACGCACGCGGCGCGCGGGCCCAGTACGTGGGCGGCAGTCAGCCTGACTTCGTGTTCGCCGAACTTGACGGCAACGGCGGCGTGACGTACAGCTGCGATGTCGGCAGGGCGAACGTCGGTACAGTGGCCGGATGGGAGAATGGCGGATATGGCGCGTGCGGGCTGAGCATCGTCAAGGTTCCGCCCAAGGACGCGCCTGCGCTCATCTGGGCGAACGAGGAGGGCAAACCGGCCCTCACCCTCGACGACATAAAGGACAATGCCTTCTCCGGAACCATCTGCGGCGTGTCCACAGGCCCCAACTCAATCGGCCAGCCGATAAACGCGTACAACAAGTCGGTCGCCGGTGACGGCGAGGGCAAGGCGACGCTCATCAGGCTCGAGTTCCAGTACAAGGAAGACGGCCATGTCAAATGTACGGTGGTGGAGCTGACGAACGGCGAGGGCGGCGTCTATGGGCAGTCGACCAAGTCCGTGTACAAGGACGGCGTGGAGGTTGGATACAGGTTCGTCAACGACGACGGAACGATGAACGCGATAACGGGGGAGAGCGTTCCCGGATTCTACGGCCAGGCAGGGGCCATTAGCGGCGCCAATTCAACGGAGGGATACAGTGTGTGCGCGCTGCGCGTCAGTGCGGTGCAGCCCGTATGCCGCAGCAAGATGTTCTACGGCTCCGACCAGCACATCCAGGACGTCACCACGCTGCCGTGCGTGCCGGGCGGCTGGACGAAGGTGTTCGACGATGTGACGCTTCAGGAGCTGAAGGACGGTGAATACGAGTTCTCCGGCTGGTTCTGCGGAGGTTTTACAAGCTCCAAGCAGCTCGTCTTCGCGCAGCAGTTCGAGACGTTCACTCCGGCGGACGAGACGTCAGTTTCGAATGCGCTTTGCGTGTTCAACATATACGACACTGGAAGTCCGCGGCACACCAAGTCGGTGGCGATAGAGCTGGAGACGCGTGACGACGGCGTGTGGGCGAGGCATGCCAGGGGGCAGTACTTGAACAACCAGAACAACGTGAATTTCAAATTCGCCTGGCTTGACGAGAACGGAAAGCCCACCTTTGACTGCGACCAGTCGAGCCACACTGCCAATGGCAACAACAACCATCCTGCGTCCTGGACGGCCGGCGGATACGGTCTCGCAGGTCTGAAGGCGTCAAAGTACATGAAGAAGAACGAGAGTCTGCTCGTGTGGGCCAATCCGGCGGGCGAGCCTGTACTGACGCTCGACGACGTCAAGGACAGGTATCTCGGATGCTATTTTGCAAGCGCGCACATTTCCGACAAGAACGGAGAGGGCATGGGGATGTACAAGGCGTTTGAATACGACGGCGATTCTGTCCGCTCTATGCGCGTGGAGTTCCAGATCTACGACGGCGGCTGGAACAAGGCCGTGATAGTCAACTTCACGAACGGCGTAGACGGCGTGTACGGCTGCGCCGTAGCGGCGGGGCACGCCGGCCAGAACAGCGGGAAAGTGGGCTTCCACTTCGTGAATGCGAGCGGAGGGTTCGTGAACGCTGGCGACACCGTTGCGGTCAAATACAACCAAGGCGGCTACGGAATCTTCGACCTTTTCGCCGCGCCGATGGTCACGCTCGCCGAAGACGAGGACTGGAGCGGACACGGCGGGGCGCTGCAGCTTGACGGTTCGGTGATCGACCTGAACGGGCACAGCCTTGCGGTTGACGGAGTCACGGGCGACGAGTCGGTATACGCGAAGATCGTCAACTTCGCCAGCGAGCACACGGCGGAGCTGCGCTGCAAGCCGGCCAAGAACATCTTCTGCAGCAACAGCAGCGTCTATTTCGGCAAGAGTGAGTTCGTCAACAACAACATAAAGTTCGTCAAGGACGGCGATGGCGTGTACGTGGCGTCCATTTCTCAGACGTACACCGGCGGCACCGAGCTGGCCGGCGGCACGCTAAAGCCAAACATCAACGGCTCATCTCGTCCGTTCGGCGCCATCGCTCTGCCGATTCAGATTGCGGAGGGTGCCGTGCTGGACATGTACGGCTGCCAGTTGTTCCATGACTATTCATTCATCATCGCCGGCGGCACGATCCGCAACACGCACTACGACTACGACCACAACAACGCCATGCTGAAGAACGTCTCGCTCGCCGCCGATTCGTCGATCGACATCGTCAGCAGCTATGGCATGGTGGGCAACAGCCATACGCCGACCACGATTGACCTTGCGGGGCATGCGCTTGCGGTGGATGTCACCCGGAACAAGATGTTCCTGCTCTGCAACACGGAGATCAAGAACGGGTCGATCGACCTGAGAAGCGGCGGCTGGCTGCAGACCGGAGGCGATGCCTACGCCACGGCCAGCAAAGAGAACACTGCGACGAACG
>JAFUDL010000201.1 GCA_017459225.1 Kiritimatiellia bacterium | reverse complement strand
TCGACAGCAACCGCCGCAAGGCGGACGAGGCGCCGAAGATGACCGCCGCCGAGCGCAAGGCCAACAAGGACCGTGGCAACGACGAACGTTTCTTCGCCCATCTGATCGACGCCCACGGCGGACGGCACGTGCGCGTGCGCGATCCGAAGAAGGTCTGGCAGCATCTCATGTACGGCGTTCTCGTGGTTGCGGTGGAGCTGACGATGCGCGCGATGCTCTGCTGAGCGGAACGCCCGGAAATGGGCATGAAAGCGATGGCGACTCTGGCGGGCCGTCTGCTTTGCCGTGCCGTGAATCAGAGTCCGTGCGCTCATGCCGCCCCTAATAGCCGTTTTTTGAGTTTTGGCAAGGCATCGGCAATGCGCCCCCCTCTCGGCAATTCGGAGTTTATGAATTACCTCAGTGCGTAAAAGCGCAAGAATTCAGGGGGGGGGGGGGTAAATTATACAGCCTCCTCACGGGGGACTGGAAGATGAGGCGGGGCGGATTCGGAGCGGGCGCCCTGCTTTCTGCGGCACTGGGGGCGATGCTGTCGGGCGCGGTCAATGCGACGGATCTCAGTTCGATGCCGGTCGTTTCCGGAACGCTGACGATCAGTGCGTCAGGCGAGTACGTGGTTGACGGAGACGTACAATGCACGACTCTTGCGATAACGGCGGAAGGCGCCGTGACGTTCGTCAATCCGTCGGCGGGCGAAACAAACACCATCCATGTGGGATCGGTCACGAGCGTGGCGAACGCGAGCGCCGCGTTCGACTGCAAGGTGGCATTCGACGCCGCGTACAACGTGGTGGCGGAAGGACCGGTCACGTTCGCGGGCGGCGCGACGGCCACGGCGCCGGGCACGACTTCCGGCGCGTACGGCAACGTCCTTTCCGGCGACATCGCGTTCACCTCGGACTGGGTGCTGCCGGCGGGCGTGGCATACACCGTTCCGTCGGGATCGCAGATTACTGGAGCTGCCGTTTCAGGCGGAAGCGCATCTTTCATTGTAATCGAATATGGCGGCGTTGCCAAGTTCGCATCAGCCACACTTGCAAGAAATGGCCTTCACATCACCGTGTACGGAGAACTAGACATTGACGGCTGGTGTACTTGCAACGCGACAAACGACACCTTCAACGAGTTTCCGTCTGCCACATTCTCGCCTGGCTTGATCCGAGCGGGCGGATTCAAGCGTACCGGCGACAAAGTTGTCTGCGGATTCAACGCCACCAATTTGTACGTCGGTGCGAATGGATTGTACAATGAAGACACTATTCATCCGGACTGGTTCTGGCTGAACCGAGAAGGCGTGATTTACCATGCTGCCGCCGACTTTGTCGTGTACGGAATTGCCAACAATAGTGCCTTTGTTATTGATACCTATCCTGTGACGTTCGACACTTGCGGACATACCGTCACATGGACTGCGCGATATGCAAACAACGGCCTCAAGACATTCTTCAAGGAAGGTGACGGCACGTTCATCATGCAGCCGATTGGAATTTTCAATAACAATGCCGCGTCGAGGCCGATGCCCGTGGACGTGAAGGGCGGCGTATTAAAGATGGGCAATGACGTAGTAACCGGCCCGATAACCGTACGAAGCGGGGCGACGCTAGCCGTGGCTGACGGCGTGACGATTGCAAACGCCATTACGCTCGAATCCGGCGCCACGCTGGAATTCGGGTCTGGCGCCGTGGTTGGCGGCGCGGTCACATGGCCGGAGGGTGACATATACATCTGTGCGAAGGAGACGGGAATTCTTATTCCGTCCGGCGTGACAGACGAGGTCTTGGCAAGGATGTCGCTTTCTCCTGCAAGCGTCGGAGGAACGCTCGAAGTGGTGGACGGCGCGCTTGTGTTTACGAGCGACAACCATGCCGTCTATACCTGGAAGGGGGGCGTGGACGGCAGGTATTCCACGGCGGGGAACTGGCTTCTCGACGGGGCGACTGCGGTTTCTGCGCCGGGCGCGCAGGATGTCGCGCTCTTCACTCCGTCTTCGAATGTCGTCGTGGTTCTCGACGGTGACGCGGCCATTGCGGAGCTACGCGTGTTCGGGTCCGATTCCGTGACTTTCGTCAACCCAAGCGCCGCCGAGACGAACACCATCCGCATGGTGCGAATGCGGACGGGGGAGGGCGTGGGTACGACGTTCAATTGCAAGGTGGCGTTCGACGCCGCCTACAACGTGACTGCGGAAGGACCGGTCACCTTCGCGGGCGGGGCCACGGCCACGGCGCCGGGAACGACTTTCGGCGCATACGGCAACGTGCTGAAAGGCGACATCGCTTTCACCACGGCCTGGGTGCTGCCAGCAAGCGCGGCATACACCGTTTCGTCGGGATCGCGCGTGACGGGTATGGACGTCTCTGGCGGCAACGGCTCGTCCATCCTCGTCGAGGAGGGCGGCGTTGCAAAGTTCGCGTCCGCGACGCTCGGGACGCGAGGCCTCCGCATCACCGTACACGGTGAACTGGAAATCGACGGATGGTGTACCTGCAACGCGACGGACGACTTGTATGCGTTGTTTCCGTCGGAGACGCTTTCCACCGGCGTTGTGCGCGCTGGCGGCTTCAAGCGCACCGGCAACCAGGTGGTACAGGGCATAAACGCGAACAACGTGTACATTGGCGCATACGGCCTGTACGAGGACGGATCGGGGTCACGGGACTGGTTCTGGTTCCAAAAGACCGATGCCGTGTACCATGCGACCACCGATTTCGCAATCGCGGGGTCGCACGCGAACAGTGCGTTCGTCATCTATGCCCCGCTCACGTTCAACACCCACGGCCACACCGTCACCTGGACGGCGAAGATGACCGGAGGCAACGACGGGGATAACAACGGAATGATTGTGAAGGAGGGCGACGGCGTATTCGTGATGCAGCCGGCGGGCATGGTACAAGCGGGTAACGCTGTCACCATCAAGACGATTCCCATAGAGGTGAGGGGCGGAACGTTCAGGCAGGGCAACGCGATAACCACTGGCCCTGTGACGGTGCGCGGGGGCGGAACGTTCGAGGTGGTGGACAACTTGGCGGCGCCAAATGTCGTGACGCTTGAAGCTGGTGCCGTGTTGGCGCTTGGCGCGGGTGGATCTGTCGCCGGCTCGATATCAACGCCTGCGACGGGCACGGCCACGGTGAAGCCGCACGGCGATTTTTCAGGATTGACCGGATGGAAGGCGTCTGTCACGCTGGGCGTGTTGGCGGCGGATGCGGATGTGGCCGCGCTTTCGCTCGACGCAACGGGAATCGTCTTGCCGAGGGGGTGGCAGGCGAAGCTGATGCGCAGAAACGACAGCCTTGACATTGTGTTTTCCAAGTCCGGAATGGTGGTTATCGTCAAGTAGACGTAGGGCTCAGAACGGGCTTTGCCGCGCCCGTAGTCTGCGGCGGTCTTGCATAGGGGCGGCTGGTCATGGAGCGGCAGGTGCCTCATTTTCGAAAAAACGATTTTAGTCCCCCACAAGGGTCCGATTTTATGATATACTATTCCCTTTGACCGCCGAGGGTAGCGTGTGTGCGTGAGAGCAGGCGGGGTAACCGAAGAGAGAAAAAGGAATGGATCAGATCAGGATCAAGGCGGAGGAGCGTACCGAGCAGGGTACAGCGGCAGTCCGCCGGCTTCGCCGTGCTGGCCTTGTGCCGGCGTCGGTGATGAGCATGAACAAGGGCGGCACGAAGCTGATAAAGTTCAACGCCCACGAGTTCATGATGGCGATGCGGGGCCGCAGCGGAAAGCAGCTGCTGGTGACGCTCGACGTTCAGGGCAAGGAGGTTCCGGCGCTTCTGCGCGAGATGCAGAACGACGTTCTCGCCGGCACGCCGATACATGTGGACTTCAGCGAGGTTTCGCTTTCGCAGAAGGTCCGCGTGACGGTGCCGCTGCGTCTCGTCGGCGAGGCCGTGGGCGTGAAGCTCGGCGGCGGCGTGCTGGAGCAGGTGCTTCGCTCCATCGAGGTGGAATGCCTTCCCACGGACATCGTGGAGAAGTTCGACGTGGACGTCTCTGCGCTTGGTCTTGACCAGACGCTCTTCGTGCGCGATCTTCAGCTTGGCGACAAGTTCACCCTTGTCACGCGCGGCGAGTATGCCGCTGCGGTGGTCAAGGCGCCCGAGGGCGCCGACGCGACTGCCGGCGCGGCTGCTGCGGGCGAGAAGGCCCCCGAGGTGATCAAGAAGGGCAAGGAAGACGCCGCTGCCGCGAAGGCGGAGGCGAAGAAGTAGTTTAGGGAAGTTCCGGTGCTTTGATGAAGGTTATCGCAGGACTTGGCAATCCGGGCGCGGAATACGCGAACACGCCGCACTCCATCGGCTTCGAGGTCGTGGATGCGCTGGCGCGCGAGATCGGCGCGTCCTGGAAGGCTTCGTCCTCGTTCGGCGGGGAGCTTGCCGCGGGCATGCTTGGCGGAATGAAGGTTGTGCTGGTGAAGCCCATGACCTACATGAATCTGAGCGGCGACTGCGTGGCGCCCGTCGTGAAGTACCACAACGCCAAGGCCGCGGAGGACCTTCTGGTGGTCTCCGACGACATCGACCTCCCCGTGGGGAAGATGCGCGTGAGAAAAGGAGGCTCGGCAGGGGGGCACAACGGCCTGAAGAGCGTGATCGAGCGCACTGGCACGCCGGACTTCGTTCGGCTGCGCCTGGGCGTGGGCCGCGACTCGCGCGACCGCGCGAACGTGGTTGGTCACGTGCTCGGCAAGTTCTCGCCGGCTGACCGCCGCGTGATGGACGAGGTGGTGACGCAGGCAGTCAAGGCGATCGGAACAATTGAACTTGAAAGTGCTGAAACCGCGATGAACCGGTACAACGGCTGGGCTGCAGAGTCCGCCGCGGCCGGGAAGGAAGACGACAAATGAAGAAGTACGATGGTTTTTACATCTTCGCCGGCCAGGCGAAGGACGACGTTCTGGATTCCTACATCCAGAAGGCAGTGGCGGAGATCACGCGTCTTGAAGGCGTAATTCTCAGCCAGGAGGTGCTCGGCAAGCGTCCGTTTGCGCGCCGCATGCGCAAGCGCGAGAGCGGCGTGTACGTGATGGTGCGCTTCGAGATCGACCCCTCGAAGATCAAGGAGCTCGTGAACCGCTATCGCCTCGTCGAGGAGGTGTTCCGCGTGCAGATCCTCGCGGTGGACGAACGCCGCGAGCAGATTCTCGCCGGCCAGGCAGAGGCCGCCGAGGCTCGTGCGGCCCTCAAGGCCCAGAGGGAAGCGGCAGAGGCCGAGTCCGCGGAACCCGCCCCGGAGGCGGTTCAGTAACGGCGGAGAAGAGACATGCCGTCTTTTAACAAAGTGATCCTGATGGGCAATCTCACCCGCGACCCCGAGGTGCGCGCGGTGGGCATGAACGCCACGAAGGTGTGCAGATTTGCCCTTGCGCTCAACGAGCGCAGGAGAGACCGCAATGGGAACATGGTGGACATCCCCACGTTCGTCGAAGTCGATGCGTGGGAGAAGCTCGCCGAGCTGTGCGGCCAGTATCTCCGCAAGGGACGATCCGTGCTTGTGGAGGGACGCCTCCAGATGGATTCATGGGAGAAGGACGGGCAGAAGCACCAGAAGCTGAAAGTCCGCGCCATGACCGTGAAGTTCCTCCCGCTGCCGGCTCCCAACCAGAGCCGCCTCACGGGCGAGCCCATCGGCCCAAGCGCGCCGGCGCAGAACGCCCCTCAGGGCGAGTGCGACGGCTACGACGACGACAACACCATGCCGTTTTAACAGACAATCACAAATCAAGGAACCAGAAAAATGGCCTATCAGAAGAAAAGCGACCGTCAGGACCGCGAGGATCGTTCGGAGTTCGGCTCCCGCCGTCGTCCCTCGATTCCCGCGAACGACAAGATCGACCTCAGCGACATCGAGCTGCTCAAGCGCTACGTGACCGAGTACGGCAAGATCATACCCGCCCGCGTCACCGGAGTCACCGCTATGCAGCAGCGCCAGATCAAGAAGGGCGTGCGCCGTGCGCGCAACATGGGCCTCATGGCCTGAGAAAGGAACGCGCAAGATGACAAAGACAAAAGAAGTCATGCTCATGGCCGACGTGAAGAACCTCGGCAAGTCAGGGCAGATCGTGAAAGTGGCCGCAGGCTACGCGCGCAACTACCTGCTTCCGCAGGGCTACGCCGCTCCTGTGACCGAGGCCTCCAAGCGCAGGCTCGCGAAGCTCGAGGCGCAGCGCGCCGAGGAGCGCAAGGCCCGCAAGGCCGCCGCCGAGAAGGTGGCTGCCACGCTCACCGGCCTCAGTGTCACTGTCAAGGCCCAGACGGTTGACGGCAAGAAGCTCTACGGCAGCGTCACGGCCACGGACATCATCGCCGCAATCGAGGCGAACCGCGGCGTGAAAGTGGAGCGTTCGCAGCTCAACCTGCCCGACCACCTCAAGGAGGTCGGCACGTTCGACGGCAAGATCACGCTCGATGAAGGCGTGGTCGCTCCGTTCAAGGTCGAGATCCTCGACGACTCGGCGGAGGAGCAGGCCTAGCCTTGTTCCTCTCGGGAGACGGGCTGCCGTTCGCAAAGACGGCAGTTCGTTTCCCAAATTTTCTTATTGCCTTATTCAAAAGAAAAGCGTATAATGCGTGTTGCTCATATGGGGGAATAGTCCCATTGAACGACATTGCAGCATAAAAATGACCTTGAGATTGTCTAGAATCGCGTCATGCGCCTTGATGTCTCTCGTGCTCCTCTGCGCGGGAGGATGCGAGACTATTGCCAAGATCTTCAATAAGCCTCAGGACGGACCGGGCGTGGAGGCCACGATATGGCCTGGTCCGCGTGTGCGCCCGGGCGTGGCGCTTGCCATCACAGTGACGGCTTCGGGCATTACGAACCGTGACTCGAAGCAGTACTTCGTGGATGCCGAGGGATGCATCACGATGGAGCTCATCGGCACAATCAAAGTCGACCAGCTCTCGCTCATGCAGCTGCAGCAGAAGATCACAGCGGCATACAAGGAGTTCTACGTTGACCCCACGGTCACGGCTACCTTCATATATCAGCCAGGGCAGAACATGGTGTCGCCCTGGGGCACGATCACGGTGCTCGGCGAAGTGCGCAGGCCAGGTCCGGTGGACGTGCCAGCCACGGAGGAGATGCAGCTCACGCGCGTGCTCATGGTTGCAGGCGGCGTCACCTCGATGGCCAACAAGAACAGAATTCAGGTGACTCGTTGCATGCCCGACGGTGCGCAGAAGAAGACGTTTATTGATCTTGAGGAGATTGGCAAAGACGGTCGGCCCGACAAGGACATGGTCCTTAAGGCCGGCGATGTGGTGTGGGTGCCGATATCCTGGTATTGATTTAAAAAAATAATTGTCAACGTGAAAGGAGAATGCACATGAAGATGCAGTGGATGAAAACGGTGGCGATCTGTGCTTTGACGCTGATTGCCGCATCGGCGTTCGCCCAAGGGGCGGCCGCCATGCCCCGCGAAGCGTGGATTGCCAAGGTCGGCGATTGCGCGAAGGATTCTGGTACGATGGCTTCCATCATGTCCCAGCTTTCCGCAGGCGACCAGAAGGAGCTGATCAAGGCGGTCAATGCCTCGATTGCCGCAATGCCTGGTTCGGCCGAGCAGAAGGCTGCTGCGGCGATACAGGCGAACATTGCCGGCATCAAGGCGGCGATGGCGCAGAACAGGGATAAGCGCGCGGCGAACTCCGTGATTGCGGAGGCGTTCGCAACGATGCCGCCAGAGTACCTTCCCCAGTTCGTAGAGGCGTTGTCCGGTCCTGGAGGTCCGCTCAACCGTGGAAACGTGAGCAAGGAGAAGTTCATCACGATCTCCACGAATACGCTTCACGCCATCAGCGAGCGCTGCGAGAAGGCAGATAACAACGGCGGAGTGCGCGAGGCGATGGCAGCCATCATGTTCCTGCAGGCCTCGGGCGAGAAGCCTACTAGCGACCTCATCAATACAATGCTCAGTCAGATCCCCGACTCCAAGACGCGTGAAACCGCAGCATCGGAGTGGGTTGGTCCTGCACTTGACAAGAACTACGATCCGATTCTCGCTGCTGCCGGCGCAGGCGATGAGCCTGACCGCGCCATCGTCGCTTCGCTAATCGGCGCTGGAGCTAGAGCCAACGGAGCGAATGGTGGTAGCAACGGTGGCAATGCTGCAAATGGTGGCAATGCTGCAAATGGAGCTGCGACTGCGCAGAACGGCGGAACTGCGGCCAATGGCGGTACAGCAGCGAACAATGGCGCTAACAACGGTGGCAATGGCGCTTCTGCGGCAGCCGGTGGCGCTGCGGCGGCTGGTGCTGCGACTGCGCAGAACGGCGGAACTGCGGCCAATGGCGGCAATGGTGCCAACAATGGTGGCACTGCTGCAGGTGCTGCTGGTACAACTGCTGGTGCGGGCGCAGGAGCGACAGCTGGTGCGGGCGCAACCGCTGGCACGGGCGCTGGTGCGGGAGCGGGCGCTGGCACGGGTGCAACCGCTGGTGCAGGAGCAGGTGCTGGTTCGGGTATTACATCCGTTCTTGGCGAGCCTGGCCTTCCCAACCCTGTTATGACCACTGGTGGTCCTGATGTGGGTATAGCGATGTTGGGCGAACTCGGCGAAGGTTCTGGCATTAAAACGCCTACTGGCCGCATGGGTGGCGGCGCGTTTGAAGCTCCTGTGATGGCTGGTGTTGGACCGAACGAGCTTGCCGCCGACATCGGTGTCAACCGTGTGCCCCGCGGCTATGTGAACAGCAAGGAAGCTGTGGGCGGCAATGCCGACGGCAAGGCCGATGAAGACGGCGATGGCAATCCCTATTACAAGCATGGCCGCGATGGTGGCGGCTCTGATGGTGGCGGTGGCTACATTCCTCCGAATCCTCCTCCGCCGCCCCCGCCGCCCCCTTATAAGGGCCAGAAACTCAGTGCGTGGTGATAGTTCAAAATTTTGAAAGAGAGGACACAGCAGTGAAAAAGCTAATCATTGGTATGGCCGTCTTTGCGGGCGCAGGTGTGTGCCTTGCGGCTGAGCTCGTCAATCCTGGTGATGGCAGCGAGGTTTCTAAGCCCGAGGGATTTCATTTCTTTGACAACCACCTA
>JAFUDL010000200.1 GCA_017459225.1 Kiritimatiellia bacterium | reverse complement strand
CTGCCCCTGCTCCATCTGGTACAGCCCGTTCACCAGCACGTCGCAGCCGGGCACGGACGGCGACGTGGTGCGCGTGCGCAGCACGGAGTCGATGACGATCTTTCCGGAGCCCCTGTAGATGCGCTTTTCGCCGTTGTACAAGATGCCGCTCGCGAACGTAAGGACGTGCCCGTTCAGGTCCAGCCATGGATCAATGGAAGCCTTCCAGAAATTCGGCGTCCAGATGCCGGTACCGCCAATCGAGGCATCGTCCAGAAGCATGATGTGGCACAGATAGCCGCGGTTGTCTTTTCCGTTTTTCCCTGGCCATGACCAGGGCGCGCTGTTCGGCTGCACGGTGTTGATCAGGGCACCCTTCACCGGCGCGTCCTCCGGGCCGTCGCCCGCGATTTCGTAGTTGTAGTCCCAGGCCGTACGGCCGGCGATGTCGAACTGGCCGCCCTTCTCGACCCGGATGATGCAGTATGCCGCGCCGCAGTACATGGCGTTTGCGCCGTTCGGCGAGTCGTTGCCGGCGTCGTTGCCCTTCTTCACGCGCCCGGCCTTCACCACGAACGCCACGGGGCCGGGCGTTTCCACACTGCCTCCCGTGCCGAATCCGGCGTTGACCTTCATCATGTGCAGAAAGCCCGCGCCCGTCTTCCACACCTGCATGTTGGCGCCGCCGGAAATCGTTGTCGAGTCGAGCACGCATGTATCCGCGATGCAGAGGTCCAGCACTCCTCCTTCGGCCGACGAGGTGACGGTGCCAGGGCCTGCGATTCCGTGTACGGTGAGCCGATGCCCCGCCACGTCCACCGTCGCGCCCTCCGCGAACGTCGCCGTGCCAGTTACGGTTACGTCCTCCGACAGCGTCTCGGAAGCGGCAAACACATGGTCGCCATCTATCGTCGTGGCGGCGACCGCCGCAGACGTCAATGCGGCACAGCACGCGAACGCGGCCGCCGCGCGCATGCCGGACTTTTGGAATGCACTCATTTTCGCCATCCTCTCCTTGTCGCACGGGCAGCGCCGCCCGTGCGGGGCAGCACACCTTGCCCGATTACTGCGAAGATTGTAGCACACCCGCCCCCGTTAGTCAAGGACGGCAGTGCGCCCACAGTAGCGCCATGGGGACAATACCCTTCGAGTTTTCAACAATGAGGACTTCGGACTTCAGACCTCGGACTTCGGCAACTGAAGTCTGAAGTCCGATGTCCTTGAATCTGCGGGGACAAGCCACTTCCAACTCCACGGGGACAGTCCCCTTCGATGGTGGTAAGGGACTGTCCCCAGAAGTGTCCAACACCAAAAGTTGTCTGTTCTTTAACTTAGTTTATGTTATAATTGGCTTGATTCTTGCAAAAGGAAGGACAGGCAAATGAAACACATCCCATGCAACATAGCCACGCTTGCAGCCATCATAATCACAGGCATCTCCGCGCAAGCTGCGCCGATGGACACGTTTGGTGATGCAAGGGCATACGTCGTGCAGGATGTGGCAGGCTACAATTCATGGCCAATGATCCAGGCATTGAACGAAAAGTTGGTCTGCGTCTACAGCAGAGGTTCAGGACACACAATCGACGAAGGAAAGCGCGGCGTCTTCGCGCGCGTGTCGTCCAACGGCGGCATAACATGGAGCACGGAGGTTTGCGTGACCAACGATCCTACCGTGGGCGAAGTGACAATCGGCAAGGGACTCGACTCCAATGGTGCGATGCTCCTATGGGTGCGTCGCTGGGGCAAGGTGAAAGGACATGACCTATACCGCACTGAGGATGGCGTGAAGTTCAAGAAGATCGCCTCGCCCATGCTTGACCCCATGCCCATGCAGATCACCGACGTCTTCCATGTACCTGGTATAGGCATAGTGTCGCTCTGGTTCGCAGGCAACTACCAAAATGGGCCACATAGCTCATGGGGCGTACTCACGAGCGCCGACGACGGGCACACATGGCAACAACGCACGATAGAGAAGAACCTTGAGAAGATCGATTGGCCCACTGAACAGGCCGGCGTATGGCTAGGGAATGGGCGCATTCTCGTTGTGGCACGATCCGAAGGGGCTGGATACCAATTTCAGATCACATCCACCGACAGTGGCGCCACATGGAAGCGTACAAAAACAAACATCATAGACGTGAACGCCTCCACGCCGAGCCTGATACTTGACCCAAAGACCGGACGTCTCTGGAACTACTACTACCATCGTGGCGCGAGAAAAATGAAGCGGCGCATCGCAGATGCGGCGTACATCTTCGACCATCCAATGGAATGGCCCGCGCCCGAAACACTCGCGCAGGGACATGAAAAGCGGTCTTACGATGCGGGAAACGTGAATGCGACGGTCCTTGGCGGACGACACTTCCTCGCCACCTATACCGGCAGCGAGAAAGACACGAGCGTTGTAGTGATATCAGTAAAGGGCTCCTTGACACAAGCGACTCTTTCGCGTACACTATTCGCAACAGGAGCAACAAGGAAATGAACGCTGTATTCTTCGACATGGACGGCACGCTTATCGACTCGCGCGCCGACCTCGCCGCAACCGTGAACTTCACGCGTGCCGCGCTTTCGCTCGCCCCCATTCAGCAGGAGGCCGCTCTCGCTTGCGTTGGACGCGGCGCTCGATCCCTCCTTGAGAACGCCATCCCAGAAGCAGCCTCGCGCTTCGACGAGGTCTGGCCCGTATTCACTGAGCAGTACCGCCTGCACATGCTCGACACGACAACTCTCTACCCGTCAGTGCGCTCCACCCTCGCCGAACTCCACGACCGCGGCTGGCTCATGGGCATCTGCACCAACAAGCCCGCCTTCGCCACGCGCGCCATCCTCGACCACCTCGGCATCGCCCGCTATTTCGGCGCAGCAATCGTCGCAGGCGGAGACTGCGAGGAGATGAAGCCCAGCGCCGCGCCACTCCGCCTCGCCGCCTCGCGCATGCGCGGGCACCGCCTCTCTTCGCACGACTGGATGGTCGGCGACAACTGGACAGACATGGACTCCGGCTCAAACGCCGGCATAAAGACAGCCTTCTGCACCTACGGTTTCGGACGCCTCGGCGAATCACGCTACACAATCAAGATCAACCGCCTCGACGAACTTCTGCGATACTGCCGCGCCGAAGAGTAAAGTTTCGAGGTTTCGGAGTCTCGAGGTTTTGAAACCTACGCTTTGCGAGTTGCCAGGCGCTCGGCAAGCGAGACGAGGAACGACGTGTCGCCGGGGAGCCCCTTCAGCGCCTCGACGGCGGCGGCAGTGGTCTCGCGCACAAGGCGTTCGGTGACGTCGCGCGCGTACGGCGAATCGCCGTCGAGAAGATCGTCCTCATACTGGAATGCAAGGCCGAGATTGAGCGCGAAACGCCGCAGACGCTCCACGTGCTCTTCGGCGGCGCCCGCGGCAAGCGCGCCCATCACCGCGGAGGCCATGAAGAGATCGGCCGTCTTGTGCTCATAGACAAAGTCGACCATGTCCGCGCTCGCGCCGCCGCCCCGCGCAAGCGCAAGGTCCTCCACCTGCCCGCGCACCACGCCCACGGCGCGCGTCGCAAGCTCGGCCACCACGG
>JAFUDL010000199.1 GCA_017459225.1 Kiritimatiellia bacterium | reverse complement strand
TGCTGCGGCACGCGCGCAGAGGCCGTGCGAGTGGGTGACTACAACGGCATCTGCGACTGCGCATCCGCAGCGGCCACGGCGGGCGGCGACAAGGGCTGCCGCTTCGGCTGCCTAGGATACGGCGCGTGCGCGAACGTCTGCCCCAAGCACGCCATTCGCATCGAGGACGGCCTTGCAATCGTCGACAAGCGCCTCTGCATCGGCTGCGGCAAGTGCGTGGCCGTCTGCCCACGCAAGCTCATCGAGCTTGTTCCCGCTAAGGCCACCATCCACGTTCTCTGCAACAACCCCGTTCGCGGACCCGAGGTCACCAAGGTCTGCGGCGTCGGCTGCATCGGCTGCCACCTCTGCGAGAAGAACTCCGGTGGCAAGGAGGCTGGACACTTCACATTCAACGGCTTCCTCGCCAAGGTCAACTACGAGAACCCGCCAACCGACGCCGTCCTTGTGGACAAGTGCCCGCGCAAGTGCATCCGCGAGGACGCGCACTTCGAAACAGGCCACTGAGCAGTTAGTAGGCAATAGTGAATAGGTGTGGCAAGATGAAAACCGTAAAGTCAGCATTCAAGTTCCACGGCGGCGTGCATCCCCAGTACAACAAGGAACTGGCGCGCGACAAGGCAATCGAGCCTATCCCCCTGCCAAAGACGCTCGCCATCTCGATGAGCCAGCACCTGGGCGCGCCCGCCAAGTGCATCGTGAAGCCAGGAGAGCACGTGGCAAAAAGCCAGCTCATAGGCGAGCGCAATGGGTTCATTTCGGTGCCTGTGCACGCATCGGCGGCGGGAACGGTGAAGGCAATAGAGAGCAGGCAGGGGCCGGCAGGTTCTTGGGCCGACGCCGTCATCCTCGAGACGGACGCCAACCAGGCAGAGACGCCGCCCGTCCTTCTCGCACCACTCGACTGGAAGACAGCCACAAAGGAGGAGCTACTCGCGCGCGTCAACGATGCCGGTATCTGCGGCATGGGTGGCGCGGGATTCCCCACATCCGTCAAGCTCTCGCCACCGCCCGACAAACACTGCGAATATCTCGTCCTCAACGGCGCAGAGTGCGAACCCTATCTCACGGCAGACTTCCGCGTCATGCTTGAGCACGCCGACAAAATCCGCATCGGCGTCGAGATCATGCGCAAGATTCTCAACGGCCCCGCAGTGCGCATCGCAGTGGAGGCCAACAAGCCAGAAGCCATCACAGCACTTGAGAAGGCGTTTGCCGACATCGACGGAAACGTCGAGATAGTCGTTCTCCCGGTCCTCTACCCTCAAGGCTCGGAAAAGCACCAGATATACGCTGCGACGAAGCGCCTAGTGCCGCCCGGCGCGCTGCCGATCGCCGTAGGGTGCGTGGTGGAGAACGTGGGCACAGTGGCCGCGATCGCAGACGCGGTCACCAACGGCGCACCGCTCGTCTCGCGCGTCACCACGGTCTCAGGTGACGGCATCGTAGAGCCGAAGAACGTGCTTGCTCCAATTGGCACATCATACGCAGACCTCGCCGCGTTCTGCGGAGGCGAGCACGAGGGGGTGCGCAAGGTGATTAGCGGCGGAACGATGATGGGCTTCAACGTGCCGCACCTCGCGATCGCCACGACGAAGACAACGTCCGGCCTCCTCTTCCTCACCGAAAAGAACATCTTCCAGTACTCGTCCGAGCCGTGCATCAACTGCGGACGCTGCGTGCGCGCGTGCCCCATGCAGCTCAATCCCGCCGGCATATCGCGCGCCGTGGAGGCGGACGACATCTCCACCGCCGAACACCTTGGCGTGATGAACTGCATCGAATGCGGCGCCTGCTCGTTCGGATGCCCCGCATACCGCTCCATCACTCACCTCTGCCGCAGAGCAAAGAACTCCATTCGCGCCCGCATTGCCGCAGAAAAGGCCAAGGCAGCGGCGGCGAAGAAGGTTTGAAGGTTTGAAAGTTTAAGGACAACTTGAAACGGGAAATCAAAGATGCTGCCAAAACAAACAGGTGAACGCTACATCCTCTCCAGCTCGCCGCACGCGCACGCGAAATCGTCCGTGAGCGGAATCATGCTGGACGTTATCATCGCCCTTCTGCCCGCATTCGCGTGCAGCGTGTGGTTCTTCGGCGTGAAGGCGCTGCTCGTCGCGGGCACGTGCATCGCCTCGTGCATCGTCACCGAGGCCCTCTCGCGCATCGCCATGAAGCGAGAGAACACGATCGGCGACCTCTCGGCCGTTCTGACGGGACTTCTGCTCGCGCTCAACCTGCCGCCGGACATTCCGCTCTGGATGGCCGCTGTTGGAGGCGTGTTCGCGATAGGCGTATGCAAACAGGTGTTCGGCGGCCTCGGGTACAACCCGTTCAACCCAGCCCTCGCCGCGCGCGCGTTCATGCTCGTCTCGTTCTCCGAGGCGATGACACGCTGGAGTTCGTCCACATGGAAGGCCGCGGCCGGCGTGGACGCCGTCACCACCGCCACCCCACTCCAATACCTGAAGACATTCGCCACCGCCGCCTGGGAGAAAATGCCAGAGGCCGACCGTGTGCTCGACCTCTCGAACGTCTCGTTCCTGAAGGCGACGTTCCTCGGCAACGTCAACGGCTGCCTCGGCGAGGTGTGCTCGCTCGCCCTTCTCGCCGGCGCCGCATACCTGCTCTTCCGCCGCGTGATCACATGGCATATCCCCGCCGCGTTTCTCGGCACCGTCGCCATATACGCCTTCTTCAACTACGGCATGAACGTGAACGCGCTCAAGCTCGCGGAGGTGCATGTGCTCTCCGGCGGCGCGATTCTCGGCGCATGCTTCATGGCCACGGACTACGTGACATCGCCGATCACCGCCAAGGGCAAGCTGATATTCGGCTGCGGATGCGGACTTCTCACCATGCTCATCCGCAC
Organism: Kiritimatiellia bacterium; assembly: GCA_017459225.1. Lineage (GTDB taxonomy): Bacteria > Verrucomicrobiota > Kiritimatiellia > RFP12 > UBA1067 > RUG572. The sequence continues at coordinate 2,854 of JAFUDL010000199.1, read as the reverse complement.
CCAAGGCTCTTTCCCCGAAGGCGTTTCGTTCGCAATCCTCATAATGAACGCCTTCACGCCCCTCATCTCGCGGTTCACGCAGCCGAAGACGTTCGGCGCGAAGTAGGTCTAGCGCTCGAAGTTTAGAGGTTTCCAAGTTTCGAAGTCTGAAGTCCGAAGTCTGAAGTCTAGGAGAAAATCAGGACATGAAGAAAATCGCACAGCTTGTAATTTCGCTAACAGCCATCGCGGCGGTGTGCGCGGCGGTGCTCGCGGTCGTGAACGAAATCACGCGCGAGCGCATCGCCAGCATAGCCACGCTCAAAAGCAACAAGGCGGCAAAGGCCGTGCTGCCCGCAGGCGTGAATGCCATCGATCAGCGCAAGGACCCCGCCGACGAAAAAGCCGTCATCTTTGTTGCCTACGCCGATGCCGCAAAGTCGAAGGTACTCGGCTACGCGGCACCCGGCGTGAGCGCCAGCGGCTACGGCGGCACGATCCGCCTGATGGTGGGCCTCACGGCGGAGCGCAATGTGGTGTCGTATCAGGTGCTTGCGGCGAACGAAACACCCGGACTCGGCGCGAAGCTCGGCGACGCCGCCTTCACCGCACAGTTCAGCGGCAAGTCCGGCAGGGCGCTTAAGGTGAAGAAGGACGGCGGCGACGTTGACGCCATCACAGGCGCCACCATCACCTCACGCGCCGTTTGCGAGGCAATCGCCAATGCCTGCGCCCGCATCGACCGTCTCGAAGGCAGGGCGCCCGCAGCCGACCCTGCCGCCGAAGCGGCCGCACGCAAGGAGGCCGACCGCAAGGCTGTGGGCAAGATCAATCCGCTAACTGAAGATCTCGTGCGCAAAGTGCTTCCCAAGCCCGCTGCATCGCTCAAAAAGATTGACGCCGCAGGCGACGATTTTCCATCATACGTCGCCCTTGACGCCGCAGGCAAGGCCGTGGGCTACGCGGTGGTGGGCACTGGCGAGGGCAAGGGCCCGAACGGCAAGATCATTCTTCACATCCTGTTCGGCTTCACGGCCGCCAAGGCTCCGGCAATGCGTCCGCAGGTCAACCTCAACCAGCCCGAGGTGACGATGACGGACATGGAGGACGCCCAGCGCACGGCGCTTTCCGCCGCCATGCAGAACGCCATCTCCAAGCTCCGCACCCTTCCCGCCAAGTGACACATGGCAAGGCACAAGCCACGCTTCGTCTATCTGCTGGAATACGCCGCGCTGCGCACCGCATGCGCCGCGGTGAACGCCGTGCCTTATCGCCTTGCATGCGCCTGCGCGCGGCTTCTCGCCTCAGCGGCCGTGACATGCGGCTTCCACAAGGCGCGCACGCTTGAGCGCATCACGTCCTGCTTCCCCGAAAAGTCGCGCTCCGAAGCGTTAGCCATCGCCAAGGAGTCGCTCGCGAACATCCTCATGAACGCGGTGGAGATGATCCGAGCGCCGCGTCTAACGAAGAAGTGGATCACCGCCCATGTGAAGGACATCGCTCTCTACGCAGAGCGTCTGCGCGAAGTGCTCGCCGAAGGCAAGGGCGCCGTCATCATGGTGCCCCACTCAGGCAACTGGTACATGGCCGCGTGGGCGATGGCGCAGTACGGCCTGCCTCTCGCCGCGATTGCAGCCCGCCAGCGCAACCCCTACGTGGATGCGTGGATGAAGCGCCAGTACGGAAACATCGAGGTTGTGGAGCGCGGGCATGCATCAGTGATGCGCACCATCCTGGCGCTTCTTAAAAACGGACGCGGCTTCGCCATTCTGCCCGACCTGCGCGTGCCCGCGCGCGACGTCGAAGTGCCCTTCCTCAACGGCACGGCAAATGTGTCCCACGGCGGCGCGCTCTTCGCCGTGGCGACTGGCGCTCCTGTGGTAGTGGCAATAATGCGCCGCGAAGGCGGTGTTCACACGTTCGACCACCTCGCAACGCTGCGTCCCGATCCAGACGCCACGGACCGCCGCGCCGAGGCGGCGCGCCTCACCCGCGAGGCGATGGCGCTTCTCGACACTGCCATCAAGCGCACTCCAGGCCAGTGGTTCTGGTACAACAAGCGCTGGATACTCCAGCCCGTGAAGAAGTGAATTCCGGTTTCTCTATTTGCCGCGATCAAAGCGGCGAGAAACGGGCGACGAAGCCACCGCCTGGTGCGAGATTGGCCTTGAGGGGTTCGCCTGCCTTGATCTTGAGCGTGCGGCGCACGTAATGTTCCGCGTTCACGTTTGCATCTGGCGCGTCTTCGAACACTTCTACATTCCACTCGCCGCCGCCAAGGAAGTCCGTTGCGAGAGAGAGCGTGCGCGCGTCCCAGTTTGTGATCGCTCCTAGCCACCACTCCTTGCCCTTGCGGCGGGCGATGGCGGCGGACTTGCCAAGCTCGCCCGCCACGCCCACCGTCGCATCCCACACCGTCGGAACCTTCGTGAGGAAAGCGGTGCACTCCGGAGCGGTGCGGTACTGCGTGGGCGAGTCGCACAGCATCTGCACAGGCGCCTCGAAAAGCGGAAATAGCGCAAGCTGATGGCAGCGCGTTCCGTAGCAGGCGTTCGGCTCCTTTCCGCGCCTGAACTCCGGCGCGTCGAACGCGCGGTTACGCATTGCGCCAGGAGTGTAGTCCATCGCGCCGGCGATCATGCGCGTAAAGACAAGGTTCACGTCGTTTGCCGTCACCACCTTTCTGCCGCCGATGGAATGTCCCTGCTCGAGTCCATATACGCCCTCGTAGTTGAGAACGTTCGGGTATGTGCGGCAAAGGCCCGTGGGCTTGTGTATGCCGTGATACATGATCACAAGCCTTCTCTGGGCGGCGTCGGACGCGGTTTCCTCGAGGAAACGCTCAAGCGCCTGGTCGTCGCGGTTCATGAAGTCC
>JAFUDL010000198.1 GCA_017459225.1 Kiritimatiellia bacterium | reverse complement strand
CCGCACCCACCAGATACGCGTGCATATGGCGTCTTCGATTGGATGTCCAATAGTGGGCGATGCAGTCTATGGGCGTCCGGGATGGGACAAGCGCCTCACGCCGCCGCCCGCGCGCCAGCTGCTTCACGCCCGCCGTCTTTCGCTGGCGCATCCCGCCACGCGCCAGCCACTTGTGCTGGAAGCGCCCCTCCCCGTCGACTTTCTGCCCTACCTTCCGGCAGGATTCTGAACAGACGCGCGCACTTCGGCGATGGGCATGCCGGAATCTCTGGCAATAGCGGCAAGATCGTCATGCTCGAACTTCTCGCGCACCACGCCATGTCCCTTGGAAGTCTTCATGCGCACAGACTTGCCGTCTGCAAGCGTCACAGTACCCTCGCGCCTGGGAAGGATGTAACGTCCGCACAGATGCTCGCGCACGCCAATCGTGCTCGTGTGGCGGAAAACGGCATCGAGAACAGCGTTGTGGTCTGCTTTTCTGCAGAGGACGGTCATCACCACGCCGGGACGGCCCTTCTTCATCGTCGCGGGAATCATCGCAACATCGAGAGCTCCGGCGGACATTATACACTCGCCGGCGAAAGCCATGTCCTCGCCAGTCATGTCGTCTATGTTGCAAGCGAGCTCCCACACTTCGTCGCGTCCGGAGTCTTCATCCGCGCCCGCGCCAAGCATGCATCTTAGCAGATTGGCGCGTCCTTCGATCTCCCTGCCGCCCGCTCCATAGCCTGTGCCTACGGCGCGCATTACCGGCATCGCGCCGAAGCGGTTCGCGAAATGGCGAACAAGCGCCGCACCGGTGGGAGTGCAAAGCTCGCACTTCACCTCGCCGTCGGAATACATCGGCACTCCCTCAAGCAAAGCCGCAGTTGCGGGAGCAGGAACGCTCAGCACTCCGTGGGCGCAGCGTACGGTGCCACCACCAACGTTGACGGGACTTGCCACCACCTCGTCGGGCGCGAGTTCGGACATGAGCCAGCACACCGCCGAAATGTCTGCAACGGCGTCCATCGCCCCAACCTCGTGGAAATGGACTTCGCCGACCGTCCTTCCATGAGCCCTGCTCTCGGCGTCGGCGATAAGACGGTACACGGCCTTGGCGTGTTCCTTCACATTCGCGCTCAACGCAAGACCATCCACAATCTGCAGCATCTGCTCAAGGCTGCGGTGCTCATGATGATGATGGGCGTGATGCTCGTGGCAATGCCCGTGGGCGTGAACATGGTCGTGTTCATGCTCGTGAATGTGCTCGTGGGCATGTTCATGGACGTGTTCGTGAGAATGTTCATGAGAGTGCTCATGAGCATGCTCTTCCGCGCACTCCTCAACACCGTTCACCTTGACCAGAAGGCGGGTGGCGGCGATGCCGCAGCGCGAAGTCCTCTCGCGGGTAAAAGTCACGCCCTCGATGCCGATGGCGTTCAGCCTCGCCACGGCCTCGTCGGGATTCGGCATCAGTTCAAGCAGCGAGGCTGCGAGCATGTCGCCTGCGGCGCCCATGCCGCAGTCGATGTAGAGAGTCTTCATTTTCCAAGTCCCATGTGGTTAATTCGGTGTGCGAGGAATCCAGCGCCGAAGCCGTTGTCGATGTTCACCACGGAGACTCCGGCCGCACATGAATTGAGCATGGCGAGAAGCGCCGAAACGCCGCCAAACGCGGCACCGTATCCAACGCTAGTAGGCACTGCGATGACGGGGCATGACACAAGCCCGCCTATCACGCTTGCAAGCGCGCCCTCCATTCCTGCCACTGCCACCACAACGCTCGCGCCGGCAAGCTGATCGGCGCACGCGAGCAACCTGTGAAGTCCAGCCACGCCGACATCAAAAAGACGCGTCACCTCGTTGCCGAGCGTTTCCGCCGTGACTGCGGCTTCCTCTGCCACGGGAAGATCGCTAGTGCCGGCAGCTGCCACGACAATCGGCCCAATGCCGTCTGGCTCGCGAGCGGGACCGATGCGGCCGATTCGTGCGACGGGAAAATAAGTGAAATCATCTCCCAGCGCCTCGGCGACGCGCGCAGCCTTCTCGGCGTCGACGCGCGTCGCGAGCGCGGGCGTCTGCCCGTGATCGCGAAGCGACGAAAGAATGGCGGTTATCTGCTCGGCCGTCTTGCCGGCGCCGTAAACGACCTCCGGCACACCCTGCCGACGCAGGCGGTCGATGTCAACCTGCGCGAAGCCGAGATTGTCTGTCGATGACTGCAAGTGCGGCATAGACGAGAAGCCCGGCGCCGATGATGATGAAGCCAAGGATGGTGTCTTCGCGGCTCAAGTCGAGAAGCGGCTCGCCGCTCAACTTCTCAGCCACGCAGTCAACGCTCCACATCAATGCCGCGCCCCAGAACATGAGCATGGCGGTGAACGCAGCCTTGCTCGGCTGCCCGCGGCGCCTGCCCACGAAGTAGAGCACTGTGAAAGCGCAGGCCGCGATTATGGTCATGATCTCGCACATGGTCTTAAGCGCCTTGAGGTTCGGTGCGTGCAGAAGGATGACGCTCAAGCCAAGTGGACACTGCGACCATGCCCACCCACACCACACCGAGCAGCACGGCCATCGCCACGCCACGCGTGGCCATCTCGTGCAGCATGTCGGCCGTCTCGCCGTTCTTCACAGCCGTGAGGAACGGAGGTGTGAAGATGATCTCACCGTGCTACACGTGCTCGATCGCGAGCAGGAAGCTGCCTCCGAACATCATCTTGCCGAGCCATCCGAGCTTGGCGACGAACGGATTCTTGTGCGCCGATTCGGGAAGCGTCTTCTTCGCGGCGCTCGCCACAACGGCGGTTGCAAGAGGTACTGTAAAACAGGCCATGATTTTTCTCCTTAACTTGGGAACAGTGATATGATATCAGTTTATCCGCCCTAAGTCAATGTCATTGGCAAAAATCGGACGGATTGCGGAAGTGCTACCATCCCGTGCGGTAGGTGCGGCGCAGAAGCGCGGTCGCAGCGGGGTTATCGTCGAACGCTAGGGCCTTGGCGTTCCAGCGAAGCGTCTCCTCCGGGCAGCGCAGCGCCACCGTGCCGAGGATGATCGTCTCGGCCATCGGACCCGTCTTCTGGAACGGAGAGGCGTTCTCCGTCACGCCGAGGCAGCCGTCAGCGAAATCGTGGTAGTGGTTCCTGAACGGCATCTTGCCCATCTTTACGGAGGCGAACTTCGCCTTCGGCAGAAGGAACGGCATCTTGGTGTGCGGAATCAGAATCGCGCCTTCGGTGCCGAACACCATCGCCGCCTCCTCGGGGAACGCCTTGAGGCCGGCGTCGCGCGCGAGGGCCTGACCGTCCTCTGGCGGATAGAACTCGCCGTCGAACCACTCCATCGTGAACGGCTTGCCGTCCGAGGCGGGCACGCCGTCGAACGTCCACGTGATGTGGTTGGACTGAGGCCACGTGTCGGCACGGCGGGCGGGCGAGTTCTTCCAGCTCTCCTGCACCTTGGCGTAGATCGTCTTCGGCGCGGCATTGCCGAGGTTCATGCCCTTCCACACGGCATCGAATATGTGGCATCCGATGTCGCCGCTCCAGCCCGTGCCGAAGTCGAGCCACGAGCGCCAGCGCACAGGATGGTAGATGTTCTCGGCGAACGGACGTATCGGCGCCGTGCCGAGCCAGAGGTCCCACGCGAGAGTCTTGGGCGGGAAGATTCCCTGCGCGGGACGCGGTCCCTCCAGGCGGTAATGCTCCGCGCCTGTGCGGTTCGAGCAGAGGTACACCTTCTTCACGGCACCGATCGTTCCGGCACGTAGGAATTCCACGGCCAGCCTGTCGCCTCCACCTGCCGCATGCTGCGTGCCGAGCTGTGTCACCACGTGGCAGCGTTCCGCCTCAAGCGCCACCTCGCGGCACTCGGCCACGTCGTGGCAGAGCGGCTTCTGGCAGTAGACATGCTTGCCCTTCCGCATGGCAGTAAGCGATATGATCGCATGCTGGTGGTCCGGCACGGTGACGTTCACGGAATCCACCGCGTCGCCCTCCTTCTCCAGCATCTCGCGCCAGTCGGTGTATTTGCGTGCCTTGGGCGCGAGCTTCGCGGCCCTGGCGAGGTGGTTAGAGTCCACGTCGCATATCGCCACCACCTCCACGCGTTTGTGGGAGAGGAAGTTCTTGAAGTCGTGGAATCCCATTCCTCCCACGCCTATGCAGGCGTGGTGCAGTTTGTCGTTCGGGCCGAAGGTGCGCCTCTGCGGCGGAGCCGAGAAGCCAGGCAGCGCCCCGCCGGCGGCAAAGGCGCCAGCGCCCGCCATGAAAGCCCTACGCGTGATGTCGATGTTTGCTTGCATTTTCATTCTCCGTCATTTCATTTGCTTCTTGAGCCGTTGAGAATTGCCGATGAACGTATTTTATCAAAACACTCATCGCAGATGCAAGCCTCAAAAAGGAGAACCTGGCGGCATGAACCTCATTCTCCCTCGCCGATGTTCAGCTGCATAAGTGGTTGCCCAGACGAGAGAAGCTGGTTGGTGACATTCGCAAAATATACAAAGAACTGGGGATGCATATTAGAGGCGGTAAACATATGCATAGCCGTGTCTAGGCGATTAGAACTTTGGGAATAGCCTGTAATTTTTTCAGAGAACAAGCGGTCTAAAGACACCGCACCCACTCCGCTCACCTTTCTGTTTCTGTAGAACATGGAGAGTGCACTTGCATGGACACCATTCGTACATGGATCCTGTCTTAGTTTCTTTGTGTATTCCCAATAGCATCCAACTCGCTCACTAGAAGAATATCCGCTGATGTTCGTGATTATTGTCTCAACGAAACACGTTGTGGCATCATCTACTGGGCTGAAGCGCATGGCGACGTTTATGGCCTCGTCGCGCATAACCCCCATTGGATTCAATGCCAGGGCCCTAAGATAAGGAACTGAATTCGTGTAGCTCAGAATTTCACAACGGCTTATCGCTGCGTCGATCACATCACACTCTACTATCCCACCGGCACGGCAGTCTTTTGTTGCGAGAGTCCCCAGATACCAGTCAAATGCCGCCTTCTTCTCGGCAAGCGTCCAACCATTCGTGTCCCCGCCCAGGAACCCATGCCACGTATTCGGAGGTTCATAATCAGGTGGAGGTACATCTAGATGCGGTTGGCACGAACCACCATAGGCGACGCGCAAAAGCGCGCAGCGCACGACCATGTTGGATTCGGCAGTGGTATGGGCACAGAGTTCCGCCCCAACCAACACCAAAGTGAATAAACCCATCAATGTTTTTATTGCATTCATTTTGAATAAACCTCCGAATTGTTTTCCTTTATGGCCTTTTCTCCAACATTAGAGATGAAAGTTTCGCTAGAAGCCTTCGCATCGTATTTAAGGCTTATTACACACTTTGTCGGAATGTCACCCCTTTCATCAGCGACTGGAGCAACACCGCCAACTGCATTAAGGACACT
>JAFUDL010000197.1 GCA_017459225.1 Kiritimatiellia bacterium | reverse complement strand
TCCGAAGATCACCATCAGGCCGCCCGGCGGCAAGGCGTTCACGATCCGCGCGGTTGGATATGCGCCTGGAAGCCGCGTTAAGACGGTAACACTCAACGGCAAACCTCACGATCCGCTCTTCCTGCGCCACGCGGAGATTGCGGCTGGCGGTGAACTTGTGTTCACCTACGAAGCCCCCAGACCTTCTCCGAGAAACGGCGAGCCGGATGCGTCCGTTCGGCCCACCAAGGCGCATCTTCAATACCAGGCGCGCGAGATCATGGCGCTCGTATGCTGGGGGCTCAACCCCTACACCGGCCAGGAGTGGGGATTTGGCAACGTGCCGCCGTCGAAGATCACCGCCAAGAGGCTCGACCCCGCGCAGTGGGCCGAGGCCATGAAGGCGGCGGAAATCAAGAGCGTCGTTTTTGTCGCGAAGCACCACGACGGCTTCTGCCTCTGGCCCGCCACGAACAACCTCGAATATTCGATGGCCGCGGTGCCTGCCCCAAATACGGGACGCGACCTCGTACGCGAGCTCGCCGATGCCTGCCGCGCGAATGGAATGAAGTTCGGAGTGTACCTTTCGCCGTGGGACAGGCACCAGGGCTCGTACGCGACGCCTGCGTACGTGGACTACTTCTTCGCGCAGTGGAACGACCTGATGGACAACTACGGCGAGCTGTGCGAGATGTGGCTAGACGGCGCGAACGGCGGCACTGGATGGTATGGCGGCGTAAACGGGGAGAAGGGCGAGCGCAGGTCGATACCGGGCGGCTACTACCGATATCCGGAGCTGCTGGAGCTTATGCATGCGAAGCATCCGATGTCCATCGCGTTCGGCGGGGGCATTGGCGGATGGTCTTCGGTGTGGTGCGGCAACGAGAGCGGGGTGAGCCCCGACACCTGGTGGTATGCCCACAGAGGATTGGACGGCGAAATGAAATGGGTACCGTCCGAGGCGGACTTCCCTCTAAGGCGAGGATGGTACTGGCACGCGAACGATAAGCCGAAGTCGCTCGCCCGCCTCGTGAAGATATACTTTGAGACGGTTGGGCGCGGGGCCGTGATGAACATCGGCATTGCGCCGGATGTTGAGGGGCGCGTGTGCGAAGACGACGTGAAGAGGCTCGCGGAATTCGGCGAATGGGTGCGCGACTTCAACTCTCGCGACTTCGCGAAGGGCGCGAAGGTGGTCGAGAGGCGCGACGGGAACAAGCTCGTGATTGAGCTCGAGCTGAATGAGAAGGAAGTGTTCAACTGCGTGGACATCAAGGAGAAGATCGAAGAAGGGCAGTTGGTGGAGTCCTTCACCGTAGAGGCGCCGGACGGCGAAGGAGGATGGAATGTGGTGGCTCGCGGCACCACGGTGGGGTATCGTCGCCTTGCGCGAGTTCCGTCGGTGAAGTACGGCCGCGTCCGCGTGACGCTGAACGGCATCGCGCCGCCAAAGGTGCTTCCGATTGCGCTTCGCCGTGCGAAGGAGGTTGCGGGCGAAGTCACGCGTGCGGCCGACACGTACGACAAGTCAGGCTGGCGCATTGTCGACGAAACGTGTGCCGCGCCGCGGAATGCGTCAAGTGCGATCGACGGCAACCACCAAACGCTTTGGCATTCGCACGCGGCGGGCGCCAAGCCTTTGCCGCCGCCGCAGAGCTTTACGGTGGACTGCGGCGCGGAGCTGATGATGCATGGCTTTGACTATGTGCCGCGCATGGACGGATGCAGGCATGGAATGGTGGACGGATACGAGTTCCACGTCTCGAAGGACGGCAGAAGCTGGACCAAGGTGGCGGCCGGCGAGTTCGGCAACATCGTGGCGTATCCGGTCCGCCAGCGCGTTATGTTCGCCACGCCCGTAAAGGCCCGCTATTTCCGCTTCACGGCCACCCACGCCGTAGAGGCGAACGACCGCGTTGCCATAGCCGAAATCGACATTGTGATGAAATAGATGGCTAACCACACGCAAAACCTTTCTTGCTATCGCTATTGGGAGTTTAGGAGTTTGGGAGAATTAGAATAATCTTAAAAAAGTCTCAATTAATCAAAGACTCCGAAACTCAAAGCAGCGAAAGCAATAAGCATGTTTCAATGGTGGAGGGTATTGCAATTAGCTCGAACGATACAACATGTCATCGGCGTTTTTTCCAACAGGGACAGTAAGGAGATGCTCTCGGGGAAGTTCTACAATGTGTAGGCCATCGTAGGGGAAGGCGTCCCGCGTGACCTCAAAAGCCGCTATATCAAGGAGTGCATAGAATGAAGATCATACACACTAGCGACTGGCACCTCGGCGCCAGGCTTCACGAGGAAGACCGCTCGGAAGAGCAGAAAGAGTTTCTTGAGTGGCTTCTGAATCTCATAGAGAGCGAGAAGCCGGATGCATTGGTGCTTGCGGGGGACGTCTTTGATGTTAAGGCGCCATCGCCCGCAGCCCAGAAGCTCTACTACGGTTTTCTTGCCAGGGTGGTGAAGTCAGGTGCGTGCGGTAAGGTGGTTGTGGTGGCAGGCAACCACGACAACGCAGGTCTTCTCGCAGCTCCGGCCAATCTGCTGGGCGAGCTGGACATTTCGGTAGTCGCGCGCGCGCAGGGCGATGCCGTTTCCGGAGAGATCGTTGAGGTAAAGGACTCAAGCGGCGTCACTGGCCTTGTGGTGGCCGCCGTGCCTTTCATGTATGAGGCGGAGCTCGCCAACTTTGGTGCGGACGAGGTTGATGACAACGCCACGCGCGAGGCGCGCATAGCCGCTGGCTGGCGCCGTCATTACACCGACGTGATCGCCGCCGCGTGTGCGAAGGCTTCGAATGTGCCGCTCGTCGTAACGGGACACTGCACTGCGGCGAACGCGGAACTTTCCGACGCCGAATCCGAACGTGGCCGCCGCATCGGTGGAATCGACGCATACGACGTCTCGCCGCTCGATGCCGCAGACTATGTGGCGCTCGGCCATCTCCACAAGCCGCAGCCTGTCAAAGGGCACGAAGCGAAGATGTTCTACTCGGGCTCGCCGCTCAGGATGAGCTTCGACGAGGCGAAGGGAGCGAAATACGTGAACGTGGTCACGTTCGCCTCCAAAGGCGAGCCGCCAGATGTGCGGCAGATAGAGGTTCCGCAGACGGTTCCCATTCTCACCTTGGAGGGCAAGCCAGAAGAGGTGCGAGCCAGGCTTGGCGAACTGGTTGTGGACAAGGACAAGTTGCGCTATGTGCGCCTGAGGCTGAAGGACTTCGAGGGTGAAGCGCGTTCTTTCTGGGAGGAGTTCCGCGGACTCGTTCGGGACACAGAGACACGCGTTCTTGAAGAGAACGACATGCGTCCGGTGAATGCGGCGGCGGCTGGCCTCAAGGCATTTGAAGGGCGACGCATACAGAAGTTGAAGCCACGTGACATTGCCGAACGGAAGCTCAGGACAAGCAGCAAACACTACTGTGACGAAGAGATTGCCGAGTACATGAAGCTCTTTGACGAGGTCGCAGAAAAGGTGGATGGAGGTGTGGCATGAAGATCCTCAAGGTGGCATTCCAGAACATAAACTCCCTTGCCGGCAGGTGGGAGATCGACTTCACGTCGCCGGATTTTCGGGACGGTCTTTTCCTTATCGCCGGCGACACAGGCGCGGGAAAGACGTCAATCTTGGACGCGATCACGCTTGCACTCTTCGGGCGCACCGCGCGCGTGGATATTGCGCAAACGCACAATGAGGTTATGACTCGCGGGCAGAGGAAATGCAGCGCAGAGGTCACTTTCTCGTGTACGAAGGGGATCTTCCGCGCGGGGTTGGAACAGCAGCGTACGGTGCAGAGGCAGGGCAGAGAGGCAAATACCCCGTTCCGCGCGGTTCAGCGTTCGCTGGCGAAGCTTCAGGAGACAGGTGATTTCAAGGAAGTCGAAGGAACTCCGAGGGAGCTTCAGCAGAAGATCAAAGAACTGATCGGAATCTCCAGCTTCGACCAGTTCCTTCGCACCACAATGCTTGCGCAGGGAAAGTTTGATCAATTCTTGGCCGCTTCCGGCGCGGCGGCGGATAGAGAACGTTCCGCAATCCTTGAACAGGCCACCGGAACAGACATTTACTCGAAAATCGGCGCGGCGATCCACGCCAGATGGCAGGACATTTCCAGAGAAGTAGGAAACAAAGAGGCCGAACTCAGAGGTGTGCAGGCGATGGACGCCGAGACGCGCGCGGCCGAAGAGGCGAGAGTGGTGGAGCTGCGAGAAAAGACGCAGGCCGTGAAGAAGGAGCTGGACGCCCTTACCGCCGAAGACGCCTGGCATAAGGAATCTAGAAATCTTCAGGATGAGAAGGACCGTCTTGAACGTGAGAATGAGAGGCTTGAATCGCGGAAGACGCTTCTAGCGCCTGACGTGCAGCGTGAAGAGCAGGCTTTGAAAGCCCGTAGGCTGATGGCGGAATTCGAGATTCGGCGAGGAGCTGAGAAGTCGGCAAAAGACGCGGCGAGGGAGGCGGCATTGCGTGCTGCGGCAATTGCCGGTCTTCAAGCGCGGCTCGACACGGCCACGAAAGACGAAGAAGCGGCAGCTCGCGTCGCGGCTGACGCAAGTGCGGCTCTTGAGGAGGCGATGCCGCGGATTGAACGGGCGCGAGCGCTTGACAATCAGATCGCACTGGAAGATCAGAATATCTTTCACGCCAACGACCAGAAATCCGCGGCTGAGAAGAAGCTTGCTGAGGTAAAGAGCGGCGTAGCCAAAAACCTGTCGGACATAGAGAAGGAGACGGCAAAGATTATACAGGCGCAAAATGACCTCGCAAATCCGCCAGCGGCAATTGCTGCTGCGAATGATGCCGTCGGGGCGCGTCGGCAGGCCGAATTAACCGCAGGCGAGGCCGCTGCAGCGGCGAAGGAGGACTGGGAGAAGCGGAAGGAGGAACTGCAAGGATGGGTAAATGCTGCAATGGAGGCGTGGACCCTTGCAAAGAGCATCGAGTCGCTCGCGGATAAGCGGGCAATGCTGCGTCCAGGCGAGGAGTGCCCGCTCTGCGGCGCTAAGGAGCACCCATTCTGCGAGGGTCAGGTTCCCAAGCCAGATGAAAAGAAGAAGGCGTATGACGTCGCGGTGATACAGAGGGACGCCGTCAAGGACATGATGACGGCAACCAGCGCCAGACACCTCGACGCCACCAAGGCGCTGCAGAAAGCGCAGGCGGACTGCCAGAAGCTGGAAGATGCCTGGCGGAAAAAGCAGTCGGAGCTCCAGAAGGTTGTCGATGGAGGAGAGGCGAAGATCGCTGAATGGCGTAGTACGGTGGAAAAGGCGAAACTGGAGTTCCCTAGACTGGAAGAAGACGTTGAGTCTGCCAAGCGCGAGGTCGCAAATGTAGTTGCAAAACATGACGGACTTGTCGCGGAGAGAAGTCGCTGTGGAATTGAAGGCAGCTCTGATGTCTATCAGAAGAAACTGCAGACGGCAAAGGAAAATGCCTCCGCCGCTCTTGCCAAAGCCCGAGAGAGGCTTGCCGCCGCAAATACGAGCCTTGAGAAGGAAATCGAGGAGAAGGAGGACGCCGAGAAGATGGCAGTTGAACGCGCGGCGGAATCCGCGAAAGTCGCCGCCGCGTTTCTCAATCGCTGCCACGAGGCCGGCTTCGTCGACGAGGCGGACTGGCAGACGGCCTGCTGGGACGAGCGGGAGATTGAACGCGTCCAGCGTCAAAAGCAGAACCTCAACAATGAAGTCGTGTCATTCAAGACAAGAAAGGGCGATTGGGAAAAGCGGTACGCGGAGTTTGGGAAGAAGACGCCGTCGACGAGTCAGGCGGATGTCGTCTCGTCGGAATTGGCCGACAAGAAAGCCCAGCATGACAGCCTCAACGAGGAAACGCTGCACAAGGAAGGGGAACTGAAAGCCGACGCGGAGCGGAGGGAAAAGGCTGCGGTTTTGGAGAAGAAACTAGGGGATCTACGCGACGAGCTGACGCGTTGGGATGCGCTGAACAGGGAGCTTGGTGGCGGAGGCGGCGCAAACTTCAAGCTGTATGCGCAGGGTGTGACTCTTTCCAATCTGATCGAGATCGGCAACGAATACTTGGCGCCGATGACGAACGACCGGTATGTGATGACATGGGATGTTGTCGGGCCAGACGCCGCGCAGCTGTTGCCGACGATCGTTGACCGGCGTTCTGGTGGCGAGAAGCGTCCTGTGACGAATCTTTCGGGCGGTGAGCGCTTCCAGGTGTCGCTTGCGCTGGCTCTTGGCCTTTCGCGGCTCAATGCCGGCAC
>JAFUDL010000196.1 GCA_017459225.1 Kiritimatiellia bacterium | reverse complement strand
GCAGGGCGAAATGCCCGCGCGCTACGTCCCTCTCGACTGGGTGGAGGCATCTGGCGCGCAGTGGGTGATGACGGACTATGTGCCGCAGTGCACAGACCGCTTCGAGATATCGCTGCGGACGACATCATCCGGGAACACGCAATGCCTCTACTGCTCGCGCGGCGTAGGCACCGGCAGCAACGCCAGCTGCGGCTTCATCATCAACGGCTCTTCTTTCCGCTTCGACCGCAATGCCAGCCAGACCTCGGCTTCGTACACTGTCGAGAAGAACGCCGACTACGTCGTCTCGGTTGACTACGGCACGCGCGAGTGCAAGGTGAACGGCGAGACCGTGCTCACAATGTCCAACACAACCGTCTACACGCCAGGAAGCCTGATAACGCTTTTCGCCTCGCACACGGGCGGAATGGCTCTCTCGCCAAGCACCAAGATGGGCAACTGGGCGTACTACAGGTTCTTCTACTTCCGCGTGTACAACGCCGCGGGCAAGCTTGTGCGCGAGTACGTGCCGGCGCTCGACTCGGAGGCCGTGGACGTGATTTCGAAGTGCGGCGTGTTCGAGACGCAGACGGGCGTGTTCCTCCCCAACATCGGCACGCAGCCGTTCAAGTCCGTGGGCCGGGCCGATTCCACCATCACGCTCGAGAGCGACGAGGACTGGAGCTCGCTCGGCGCGGAGCGTTACGGCAAGACGATCGACCTCAACGGACACAACCTGCGCCTTGGCGCGATAGACGCGCCGGCGGTGGTCACAAACTCCGCGGTGACCGTTGGCGAGCTGCGCCTGGATCTCGCGGAATCCGTTACGAACAGCCTCATGCAAGTGCAGGGCAACGTGAAGCTGGTGAAGAGCGGCGTAGGCGCATACGCGGCCGCTCTCGACAACCAGCTCTACACCGGCGGCCTCGACATACGCGAGGGCATGGTGATGTCAATGGCCAATGGAACTTCCCACCGAATGGGCGCGGCTGGCGGCGAGATACATGTGGGCACTGGCGCGTGGCTCGACATGCGCGGCACCATCGACCATGCCGCCGACTACAAGTTTTTCCTCGACGGCGGCACCGTCACAAGCTCCGTCTCTACCGCGAGCGCATGGACGAAGGCGATGATTGCCGACGTGCGCGTGGGCGCCGATTCGGTGATAGACACCGGAAGCAGCGTGTACGGCATCCTCAACGGCGGCTACGCGCTCGCGCCTCTCGACCTTGGCGGGCACACGCTCTCGATTCGCTCCACCGGTACCTTCTACATCGTGAACACCACCGCCAAGGCGGGCACGCTGATATTGAACGGAATCACCGAATTCTACCACGGCGAGAGCTCCGACTTCACCGCCGCGAACGTGATCGTCAACGGCCAGCTGCGTCTCAACTCCAACTGCGGAGTGCTGAAGCTCGGCGAATGCACGTTCAACACCGCGGCGGCCGACACAAGCGCCAACGACACGCAGGGAATGCAGGTGTTCGGAACGCTCAGGCCGAACACAGACTACTTCCATGGCTGCGAGATGCAGAACGGCTCCACGCTTGATCTGCGCGGGCGCGACGCCGTGTTCAACACAATGGGCAAGAACATAGGCGCCACGGCCGCCATGACGACGATCACCTTCGCCGCGGACGCAGCCGTCAAGATAGACCTGCGCGGACGCCAGCTCGCCGAGGGAATGTGCCTGATGCGCTGGCCCGCGAAGCCGGCCGACACGGTGACGTTCTCGTTCGACGACGAAACCGCGGCCGCCGGAATCGCTCCCTTCGTGGCGGACGACGGTCTATACTACGGCGGCGGCGAGACGGCCGCGTATCCCAATACGGCCACATGGACCGGCGCCGCAGGCGATGGCGACATCGCGAATCCCGCAAACTGGGCGTGCGTCAACCAGGCGGGGGCTGCGCTCGCCAACGCGCTTCCGGGGAAGATGACGGACGTCGTGCTCACGGGCGACTTTGCGTTCAACGTGCCGCCGGGCGCAAGCCTCGAATACGGAAGAATCCTGTGCGAAGACGCTCGCCTTTCCGCCGACTGCGACTGGCGCGGACTCGGCGCGGCGAAGATCGATGGCACGCTCGATCTAAACAGCCACACTCTGCGCGTTGCGGGCCTTGACGGCAACGGCGCGATCACCTCGTCGTTCGACCTCACGAAGCCCGAGGCCGAGCGTGCCACGTCCACCACCACGTTCTACAACGGCGTGGCAGCTAACCTCTTCAGCAACAACTTCGAGCGTCAGGGGGACACCGTCCACCGCGTGATCAGCACTTACGCGAACCTGCCGATCGTGGTGGACTACGACTTCGGCGAGGCGACGCTAGTGACGGCGTACAAGATCCACGTCGGTCCCGTCGCTGACAGTGAGCTGCAGCGCGCTCCCAAGGCGTGGACGTTCTCCGGGTCGGACGACGGCGAGAACTGGACGGTGCTTGACGAGCGCACGTCCGAGACGGGCTGGACCCATTGGGAGTGCCGCACGTTCACATTCCAGAATTCTACCGCCTACCGCCGCTACCGCATCTCCATCACCGACAGCGTGCTCCCGTCGAACGGCTACGTCGAGTTCGTGCAGCTTGAGTACGGCCTCGCAGAAACTGGTTTCGGAACTGTGTGCTTCGAGGTGCCTGCTGGCGAAGTCGCCGTGCTGAACGCGCGCATCGACGGCAATGTGCGCCTCGTAAAGGAGGGCGAGGGAGAGATGCTGGCGAAGAAGGCGCGCCAGACGTACAACATGGGCACGGAGATCGCAGAGGGCAACGTGCGCTTCGGCACGGGCGACGCGCCGCTTGGACGCAGCAAGGTGAAAATTGGTACGGGAGCGCGTCTTGACGTCGATTCCTATTACAACACGACGCATGGAACGTACAACTTGGACCTCGCCGGCACGCTCTCGGTCACCAACGGGGTTGTGATGAACACGTTCAAGTTCGGAAACATCACGCTCTCCGGCGACGCGACGATTCTCGGAAGCGACAAAGAAGTCTATTTCTCGTATTGCGGCGTGGCGCCTGGCATCCTCGCCCTGAACGGGCACACGCTAACGTTCTCGTCCAACGGCTTCGTGGCTCTCGGGCAGTGGGTCGACGACGGGTCGGGCGGAAAGCTTGTCTTCACCGGTGATGGGGCTCGCTTCGAGACAACGGCGGCCGGCAGCTATGGGCCGGCCGGCTTGGACGTGATGGTGACGGGCGGAGCGGCTTTGAAGGAATTCAACAACTACAACATTGGAGGTCTCACGTACGACGCCGCAAAGTGGCAGCTCAACTCCACGGCCTGCAAGCTGTTCGTGAACGGCATGTTCCGTCCTGACGCGATGTATCCCGCGCTCACGATGTGCAACGGTTCCACTCTCGACCTTTCCCAGAAGACGGACGTGTGGAACTCGGAGGGCGTGCCTGCCGTGGCGGGAACGGGCAACCCGCGCGAATACGATGGACCCGGCCTCGTCTCGTTCGCGGAGGGGGCGACTGTGAAGGTGGACGTTCACGGGCGCAGCCTTGCCCAGGGCGACATGATCGTGAGCTGGACCGAGAAGCCGACGGGCGTCACGTTCGTGTTCGACGACGAGACTGCGGCCGCGGGAGTGGCGCCAATTGCGGGGAACACTGGCCTTTTCTATGGGAACGCGGGCGCGGTGGAAGTGGCCACCTGGACGGGTGCGGCCGGCGATGGAAACCTTGCGAATCCGGCCAACTGGTCCTGCGTTGACATCTCCGGGGCTGCGGTGCAGAACGGCCTGCCGCATTCCGGCGCCATTGTGCACATCTCCGGCACGGCGTCTCTGCAGGTGCCTGCCGCAGACTCGCTTCCGTGCGCGAAGGTTGTGTTCGACGACTTCGTGCTTGCGGCGGACTGCGACCTGCGCGGCCTCGACCTTTCGACCGCTGAAGGCTCGGTTGACCTGGCCGGGCACAAGCTCTACGTCTCCAGCCTCGGCGGAGAGTTCACGATTGCCGACAGGAGGGGCTACGAGATTCTAGACTATGTCGCCGTGCCGGCAGGCGCGTGGGTGAACACGGGCTACACGCCCAACTGCACTGACCGCATGCAGACCAAGGTGCGTCTGGACAACACGAGCGGCAACAAGAACATCTACTGCTCGCGTACACAGTCGGGGAAAACCATCGTCCGCACATTCTCGTGCTTTGCGATAGGAAGCAAGTTCCGGTTCGACCGCAATTCCGGCACCGTCAACGCCTCGCCTACGATCAACACCACTACGGACTACGAGCTTGAAGCCAACGGCGCCACGCTTAGAGCAACTGTAAACGGCGGTAGCGCCGTGAATATGCCTAGCGGCGACTTCACACCTGGCAGCGCGCTCATTCTCTTTGCATCCCACACGTCGGCGCCCGGTACGGGAGTTGACAACAAGTTCGTTGGCAGGTGCTACTACTTCAGGATATACAACAAGGACGGAGTGCTTCTGCACGAGTATCTGCCTGCGCGCCGCATCAACGACGGGGCGGCGGGACTGCTCGACACATGCACGGGCACGCTACTGCAGAGCGGCACGGGAACCTTGACCGTAGAGGGTAACGTGCTTGGCTATAGGGGAACCGATCCTGGCGAACTGCATGTAGACGTCCCGGATGGCAAGGTGGTTGAGAACTACGGAACGGTGATCACCGGCAATCTCAAGCTCTTCAAGGAGGGCTAGGGCGAGCTCGTGGGCGGAATCTCGGGCCAGATATATTGCGGCGGCACCGTAATCGCGGGTGGCCTCGCGCGTCCTCGACAGGCAATTAAGGACAGTCTCACCTACTACGAGGCGCAGCACTTCTGGGGTGGCGACAGCTCCAGCATCGTGATCGAAGAGGGCGCAACCTTCGACATCGCGGGCCACTATGCGTACCGTGTGCACAACATCGTGCTGAACGGCGGAACGCTCGCCAACTACGGTCCGGACCAGACGAACACCGGCTACGGCGGAATAGGCAATCTCACGCTCACGGCCGACTCGGTGCTCGACATTCCATATTCGACGAGTGTGTTCTGTCCCGATATGAAGGTCGATCTCGGCGGACATACGCTGACGGTGAACCTGGGCGAAGACAAGACGATGTGGGTTGGAGAGCCATTCCAGAACGGCACGCTTGAGCTGGTGGGCAAAGGATATTTCCGCCCGACCAACATTGCTTTGGACATGTCCACCGTCGATCTGCGCCTTTCCGGCGGGGCGTCGGTGTGGATCGGCCAGAACGTGACGGTGCGTGACTTCTTCATGGACGCGACCGATCTGACGAGCAGGGGCGTGCTGCCGATCAATGCGTTGAGATGGTACAGTCCGCAGGGGGATGGCTGCTACGGAACCGTGCTCCACAATGGCGCGGTGCTGGACCTCTCGCGCATGCGCGGCGAGCTTCCGGCGCGCATGCCCAACGTGCTTGGATGCGACACC
Organism: Kiritimatiellia bacterium; assembly: GCA_017459225.1. Classification (GTDB taxonomy): domain Bacteria; phylum Verrucomicrobiota; class Kiritimatiellia; order RFP12; family UBA1067; genus RUG572. The sequence continues at coordinate 3,250 of JAFUDL010000196.1, read as the reverse complement.
ACCACCTACGAGGCTGAGGCCTCAATCACAATCCATCTGGTCGGCCGCATGGTGCGCAACGGCGAGCGCATCGTGGCGTGGGATTCGCCGCCCGAGAACGTCACATTCGTGCTGGACGACGAGAGCCGCAGTGCCTCGCGCTGCAGCATCTTAGTGCAAGAAGACGGCATCTACGTGAGAAAGGGCATGACGATCTTTATCCGCTGAGGGAAGAGTACAATATCCATCTTTGCGTCGAGCGGACGCTGCACTACGCCGGCGCGGCAACAGCCGCGCCGGCGTTTGTTGACATCTGCATTGTTGACATCTGCCAAGGAGATGGTGTAAAATAATTGTAACGAACTTAGGAGTAAAAGCTTATGAAAATTATTTCCTGGAGCAGGTTGATTGCTCTTTTGGTCTTCGCCGTAGCTGGGGCGTCGTTTGGTGAGATGCTGCCATACGCCTATGTCGAGGCGCGCGGCACCAACGCGGTGAACACGCTGTACCATCCGGGGTCTGCCACAAAGTATGTGGCTGACTTCGAGTTCACGAAAGTGGAGCCAGTGCAGCAGCGCCTGTTCGGCACCGGCGGATGGAACAACACCGACCTCTGCGTGTCGCTCTACATAAACGGAGGCACGAAGTACGCATGGGCGTTCCAGGACGGCAAGGGCAACTGGACCGACACGGGATTAGGAGTAGGGGCCAACTCGCGCCGCGCATTCGTGCTGGACTCCTTCGGCGCAAAAGCCACGCTCTACGGTCATGGCCGAAACGACGTCGCCCCCGACGGCCGCGGAATGAGGAGCTACGAAGCCGCGGTGTCCACGGCGCGCTCCGCCAGATCGAGCGTGCCCACGTTCCTCTTTGCGGACGTGATATCCATGGATCCCCTTGCGTTCGAGCATCACCCCGAAGAGGAGACTCCGAGAAGCGGCTTCGCCCATGCGAAGGCGTATTCCTTCGAAATCTGCGAGAACGGCATGACGGTGCACTTCTTCGCGCCTTTCACCGATCCCGAGACGGGCGCGGCGTGCATGAAGGACGTCGTGACGGGGCAGCTGCACGGCGACTTCATCGCCACCGACAAGCCGCTTCTGTACGGCGACGGCATCGGCAGGGCGGACGACTACAAGTACGAGGCTGGAAAGCTCTCCTGCAAGTTCTACGCCAGCGCCGACGACCCTGCGAAGGGCAAGGTGTCCATCGACGGCGGCGAGCCGGCGGCAGACGGCTCCGCATGGCTCGCGCGCGGCGGCACTCTGCGCATAAAGGCCGTTCCGGAGGCGGGGCGCAGGTTCGTGAAATGGAACGGCGACACGAGACTGATCAAGTCCAGAGAAGGTCTGGAGGCCATTGTGGCGAGCGACGTCTCGGGGCAGATAGAGGCCGTGTTCGAAGACGTGGACGAGGGCGTCACGATCGCTCCCGGCACGTTCGGCGGGCAGAACATCGTGCGCAACGGCGATTTCGAGGCCGGTTCCATCTCTTCGAGCGTGAATGACGGCGCATGGGGCTACGTGCCGAGCGTGGACGTCGGCGCCTGGGAGTCGGTCGGCAGCCAGGGCCTCACCAAGAGCGACGCCCCCTGGTACAACGGCACTGTGGGCGGCACATACGCCGCCTTTCTGCAGATGGATTCGAGCATCCGCCAGACGGTGAACGCGCCGGTCTCGGGCAAGTACCGCCTCTCGTTCCGCCATGCTGCGCGAAACACCAGCATCAGCTATCTTGGCTCGCGCATCGTACCGATGATCGACGGCAAGGCGCTGGGCATAGGCTACGTCACATGCTGGTCGACGATACTGGAGCACGCCGCGTTCGACGTCTGGCTCGAGGCGGGGCCGCACGAACTTGAATTCCGCAACGACCCCACCGGCGCCGGCGACCGCAGCTCGATAATCGACGACATCTCGCTCGAGATCCCCGCCGACCCGGAGAGAAGCCTCGCCACGCTCGACGACTATGGCTTCCGCTTCAATTTCACGGGAGGGACGAAGGTCGTCACGGGAAAGAGGTTTACGGAGTCCAAGACCATAACGGTCTCGGCGGCGGACGGCCCGGGCGGGCCAGGCACCGCCGTCGCCACGCCTGGCGGCTGGGGCACGATGGCCAACGGCAGTGCCGCGATGAACGGCGACTGGACTGCAGCGATCTCGGTGAAGCCCGGCACCACGGCCAACGGCGCCATCATAAGCTATGGCGCAAACGGCACGTATCCTGGGCGTCAGATGACGATATGCTCATCGGCCACGGCAGGAGAGCTTTCCGTTCGGATATCGCAGTGCTGGAGTTCAAAAAAGTACAAGAACACGCCATCCGTCCTGACGTTGACCGGACTTAACGAGACGTGGGATCGCTTCCACTCGCTGGTAGTTGTGCACCGGCGCGAGAACCGCTACATGTCGGTCTATTATGACGGAGCACTGGTGGGACGGTTCGACTCTCTCTACAACATGGGCGCGGACAAGGTGTTTGTGCCCGGCCTTCAGTTCGGCGCCCAGCACGGCGGAGCCGTCTCCCCGATTGTCTCCTCGTCAGGCCATTCGTTCCAGGACGTGCGCTACTACGAGCGCGCGCTGAGCGACGAGGAGGTGGCCATGTACGCGCGGGCGTTCCCGGCGAAGAGGCCGAGCCAGAGCGTTGTAGAGACGGACGTCAATCCAACCGCCGACGCGACTTACGACCATGATGTGACGACCGACGGCGTTCTTTTCGTGCCGGAGGGCGTGACGGTGACTATGCCGTCCATCGCCGGCACCTACTACAACTACGGCACGATCGTGCTGACGGGCGGCGGCACGGTGACGGCGGCGCCGAAGGGCCCGGGCGTAATGCGCTTCACGGGCACGCAGACGCTGAACTTCTCCGCGTTCGGCAACTCGCCGGTCGAGATCGACGGCAACGTCACGCTGGGGGCGAACAAGCCGGCGAACTACACCGGCGCGCCGGTCTCGTTCCTCGGCGGCAACATCACCTTGAACGGGCAGGTTACAATCGGAGACAACTTGGACAGCGACTGGTACGACCGTCCCGGCGCCGTTGTCAACTTCGCTGGCGGAACGTTCGCTGGCGAGGGATTCTTCTACATCGGCGGCCGCAAGACGCAGAACGTGCTGAACGTGACGGCGGGCGTGTTTACCGCGCGCTGGGCTGCGTGGGGAGCCGCCGCAACGCAGCCCGAGACCCGCATCGTGAACGTGGGCGGCACGGGCACGTTCGCGCCGTCGTCGCTCGTGTACAACGGCGGGAGCGATCCCGGCGACTG
>JAFUDL010000195.1 GCA_017459225.1 Kiritimatiellia bacterium | reverse complement strand
GTCGTGCGGCACGCGCACGGCGCGCCACGCGGCGGAGTTCGTCTCGCTCGCGGAGCCGTCCGCGCGCATGAACTCCCATCCGTCCGCAAGGCGCTCGCGCCGCACGCCGCCGACGGCGGCCAGCGTGCAGACAAGTGTCAGAAAAGCGGGGGCTATGCACTTCACAGACATGACGCGGCGAGCTCCTCTAGGGTGACGACGTTGAGCCTGCCGTACTTCGCCAGCGCCTTCTTCACGTAGGCCGAGGCGACGACGAAGCGGTCCTTCTTCGGATCGTCCGCGCGCGCGGCCACGTACTCGGCGAGCGCCTTGACGAGCTCGGGGTGGAGCTTGTCCAGCACCACCGCGCCTTCGCCGCAGCAGTACGTCTCCTCGTCGTTCGTGCCGAACGGCTTGCACGTCGCCTTGAGCGCGGCGAGCAACTTGTCCATGCAGGCGCAGCCCTGGTAGTTGCGGATGAAGTCGTCGGCAAGCGCGTACACCTCGCCGGCCGGCTTGGAGAACTTCAGCTTCGCCTGCAGAATGAAGCCGGCCATCGACTTCACCTCGCACGGCAGCTTCACGCCGAACTCCGGGTAGTCCTGCTTCAGCGCGTTGACGGCGGCGGGATTGGAGACGACAAGCGTCTTGACGCCCTCCTTCTCGAGGAACGCCGCGAACTCGTCCATGGCCGTAAGCGCCGCACGCCGGAACCCAAGGACCTTCAGCGCCTTGCCGATGCATCCGCCGGTGATGATCTTGGGCGACGCCTTGGCGGCGGCGAAGAGCTTCTTGGCGGCGGCCACGGCGGCCTTGTCTGCGGCGGTCGTCCCGTCCAGGAACCAGGCGACGTCGCCCGCCTTGCCCTCCGTAGCCTTGGCGGAGGAGGGCCCCTCGGCCTTCCAGCCGATGGACCTCACGAGCTTCGCCGCGAGCCTCTTGACGGCCTCGGGCGCCTTGCCGGCCTCTACGACGTCGGCGCGCGCCGCGAGGGCGAGGCCGTTCTCGTCGTAGTGGTTCACGCAGTGGCGCACGCAGCAGGCCGAGAGGTCCTGGCGGTAGAGGGCGTCCACGAAGTCCTCGTCGTCGAACGAGTTGGTGCCCGTCCGGAGGCCGTAGAGCATCGCCGCGCGGATGCGGGGCGTGTCCACCTCGGTGAACCGCACGTTCCCGATGGCGGAGAGGTGCCGGCACATGAAGCAGAACCGGCAGTTCATGATCGCTTCTTCAAACTTATCGATATGCATTTTCAATCTCCTTCCTTAGCAACCTGCGAAACCAAGTTTCCCGGGGTTCATGATGCCGTTGGGGTCGAGCTGCTTCTTGAGGCCCTCCAGGACGGGCATCGCCGTGCCGTAGAGGTCCTTCACGTAGCGGCCGAGCTTGAGGCCCACGCCGTGGTGCTCGTTGATCACGCCGCCGTTCGCGATGGCGGCGCGGATGGCCTTGTCCCAGACGGCGTTGTAGAGCGCCGCGGCCTCGCGTTCGTTCGGCGGCACCTTGTCGCCGGGGAAGATGAAGCGCGCGTAGAGCATGCAGCCCCACTCGTACCAGTGCGAGAAGTGTCCGATGAAGCGCGCGTCGGGGAACTCCTTGTTCACGACGTTCTTCATCGCCCAGTACACCTTCTCGATGTGGGCAAAGTCGGCCACCGTGTCGAGCGTGCCGAACGCCTGCGGCACATGGAACATGTAGCCCGGGTAGAAGAACTTGTACTTGTTCTCCCACCACCACTCGCCGCCCTTCGCGCCGAGGTCCTTGCCCTTGAACTGCTTCTCCATGATCTCGCGGGCGTACTTCATCTGGTTGGCGACGATGTCGGTGCGGCCGTCGAAGCCGAACACGAGGTACGCGCCCTTGTCGAGGTCGATGCCGAACACCTTCGAGACGTGCGTCTTCGTCTCCGTCTCGTCGTAAAGGCGCATCGCGCACGGGCCGAGGCGCGAGCGCATGAGCGTGGCGCCGGCCTGCATCGCCGTGTGGAAGTCCTTGAAGATGTAGGCGCGGAACTCGCGGTCCTCGGGCTGCGGGTGGACCTTCAGCGTCACCTCGGTGATCACGCCGAGCGTGCCCTCGCTGCCGAGGAAGAGCATCGTGAGGTCGGGGCCGGAGGCATGGCGCGGCACGGGAAGCGTGCGGATGATCTCGCCGGTGGGCGTGACAACCTCGAGCGACATCACCATGTCCTCGATCTTGCCGTACTTCGTGGAGAGGACGCCCGTGCCGCGGTGCGCGAGGAAGCCGCCGATCGTCGCGCAGGCGATGGAGGCCGGGAGGTGCATCGTCGAGAAGCCCTCCTTGTTGCAGTTCCACTCGAGGTGGCGCGCGATGATGCCCGTCTGGCAGCGGACCGTGTAGCTCTCCTTGTCCACGCCGTAGAACTTGTTCATCCGCTTCATGTCGAGGACGATGCCGCCGTAGATCGGGAGCGCGCCACCCTGCGAACCGGGGCCGCCGCCCCAGGGGACGACCGGGATCTTGTACTGGTTCGCGATCTTCATCACCTTGGCGACATCTTCGGTCGAGCCG
>JAFUDL010000194.1 GCA_017459225.1 Kiritimatiellia bacterium | reverse complement strand
GTGGTTCGTGGCTCGTGGTTCGTGGCTCGTGGTTCGTGGGGAGTGGGGAGTGGGGAATTCTATTTTACGGTTGGAGCGGAGAGGGCTTTTTCAACTGCGGCCTCCACTTCCGCTAGCGGTGCCGTCGGTTCAAACCGGCGGATGATGCGTCCGTCGCGCCCGATCAGAAACTTGGTGAAGTTCCATTTGACGGACGCCTTCTTTGCATAGTCGGGATCCTTGGCCGTCAGCATCCTGTCGAGAACCGGCGCGATCTTGCCGTCCTGCGGGAAACCGTTGAATCTTGTGCCGGACGTCAGGAACTTGAAGAGCGGCGACGCCTTTTCGCCGTTCACATCGACCTTCGCGAACTGCGGGAAGGTCGTATTGAACTTCTGCACGCAGAACGCGTGTATCTCCTCTTCGGTTCCCGGCGCCTGCGCTCCGAACTGGTTGCACGGGAAATCGAGAATCTCAAATCCCCTGCCCTTGAGCTTTTCATACATGGACTCAAGGCCCTTGTACTGGGGCGTAAATCCGCATCTCGTCGCCGTGTTGACGACGAGCAGCACCTTACCCTTGTAGTTGGAGAGCGGCGTCGCCTCGCCTTTGAGCCCTTTGACGGTGAACTGATATACCGTGCCGGCATTGCCATTGTCGGTTTTTGTTTCGGCGACTCCGGGCATGAACATCATGGCCGCAGCAATCGTGATCGCGATGGTTTTCATTTCGGGTACTCCTTGTTGGTTTTGGTACTGCTGAAAGTATACTATAATTCACATCAAACCACAATGATGCTTCAAGATTTATCGAAAAAAATCGTTTTGAGTTACCGCTTTGTCCTTGATTGGTGGTGCCCTTTTTGCTATATTATCGCCAAAGATCAATTGGCAGAAGGAGAACAAACGATGACGATGCAGAGCAAAGCGGGCTGCGTCTTGTGCGCGGCGATGGCCTTCATGTGCGCGGCGGCGTGGGGAGGGGAAAACCTCATCGTAAACGGCGACTTCGAATCCAGCACGGGCATTGGAAGCGGCGCGGTCACGCAGGTGAGGGACGGCGCGTCGATTGCGCCATGGAAGGCATTGCGCGCCACCAACGTCGGCGTCGTGCGCGCCGCATCGGCGGAGAACTGGAGGTTCGCCAACGACATGACGCGAAACTCGTGTGGCACGTTCGCCATCTACATGCAGCCGTCGAGCGACGCAGGCGACGTGAGCATCTACCAAGACGTGACGGTGCCGGAACCCGGCCTCTACAGGTTCTCCGGCAAGTTCGTCGCCCGCCCCTCCTACAACGGCAACACGTTCTCGTTCAGCATCGGCGGCACGCAGCTCTACACGTCGAGCACCACGAAAAGCGCCTTCTGGCAGAAGTTCGTGCGCTATGTACGCATCACTTCGCCGGGCGTCTATCGCGTCGAGGTTAAGAGCTATTGTGCGAACAAGGACCAGATGACTCTCTTCGACGAATTCGTGCTGGAGAAGGCGGAAGTGCCGGACGGCGCGCCGGAGACGCCCGCGCTCGTACATCGCTACTCGTTCAATGGCAGCTGGGACGACGCGGTCGCGGGCGGGCCGGCGGCAGTGCCGGCGGGCGACGCGGCGTTGGACGAAAACAACGCGACATGTACGATGTCCAACACGACCTCCGGAAACAGAACCGACTATGTCCGCTTCGGCGCGAACTTCCTGCCCGTCAACGGCCAGGCGACGCTCGAGTTCTGGTTCACCGAGAACGAGGCGCAGAACTGGTCACGTCTCTTCCACACAGGCCCCGGCGACACTGACCTCATGGCGTTCACGCTTCGGCAGGGCGGCACCGCCACCACGCCCACATTGCGCATTTCGAGCCTCAACGGAAGCACGAGCCACGTGGCAGGCTCTATGAAGGCGTTGACCACAGGCTCACCCTACTATCTCGCCGTCGTGCTGAAGCCGATTCAGACGGAGCGTGGCGGCACGACGGCGACTGCGTACCTATACAACGCCACCACGCACGAACTGGCAGGCACCGCATCGGTCGATGCGCGCGACTGGGCGCTTGGGGACTTCAAACAGAATGACTTTCTCCTCGGCTACAGCTACTTGTCGTCAACCGACGCCGACGCGAAGATGACGGTGGACGAATTCCGCGTGTGGAACGTCGCCTTCACCGAGTCGATGATCGCCGCGAGCGTCGCGGCGGGTCCCGACGCCGAGACGCTGCCCAACCCGGCTGAGGCAATCGCGTCCTCTCCGGCCGAAGAACCTTGGACGGGCACGGCCACTGTGATTGTGGAGGATTCCGTGCGCGGGCTTTCCGGCACGAGCGCCGGCAGCTACACGATTGACGGCACCTCGCAGACCTTCACCGCGCCTGCGAGCGCGACCGACGCCGCAGGCCGCACCTGGCAGCCCGCCGGCTGGAAGCTAGAGCGGTATGACGCGGCAGGACAGCGCTGGATCATCGAAAAGACCGGAACAGGGAACTCCGTTGAATGCACGAATGGCGCGGCATGGGCCCAGACGCGCCTCACCTGGAACTGGAAGATGACGGACGGCGTGCTTGCGTACGATGCGGACTGCTACGTGCCGAACGGGCTGCTGCTGCACTTCGACGCCATACGCAACGCCGGCCTTGAGGCGGAGCACAGCATGGACGCCGCGACGTGGGCCAACCTCGGCTCGGCCGGCGGCGTGGCGACGCGCGGAGTGAAGAATGCGTCCAACGGCGCAGGCGAGTGGAGCGACAAGGCGTACGTCCTCACGGGCGGCAGCTACTTCAAGACGCCTGCCATCGCTCTTGCCCACCAGACGACGGTGCAGATCGGCTACGATGTGATTCCAACTGCGCAGAACGTGACATGGCCCACATACTTCGGCGAAGACAGCGACGGATTCCAGCTGTTCACCGACAACAAGGGTTCACGCCTCTACCTCAAGCAGACCCAGGTAGGCGCCGATCCACGCCCGGAGATCCGCGACTGGGACGGCACGTTCGCCACGGCCTGCGTCGATGGATCTGCCGCGTCGCTTGGCGACGGCCGCGTAGCGCCGCCCATGACGTTCCACGGCTCCTCCAACGCCATCGACGCGAAGGCGTACTACTTCGGCGGATCGGGCCAGTCTCAGACGCGGGAACTGACCGGCTCGGCATACACTCTGCGCGTCTATGACCGCATTCTGACGGCGGAGGAAATCGCCCGCAACCGCGAGCTCGACAACATCCGCTTCCGCGGCCGGTGGGGCGAGTCCACGGAGAAGGACCTCGTGACGGTGCGCGCGTCGCGCGCTGGCGTGGCGTGCGAAACGGGCAACTGGCTT
>JAFUDL010000193.1 GCA_017459225.1 Kiritimatiellia bacterium | reverse complement strand
CCTGCGGCAAAGCCTGCGCCCGCGCCGGCTAAACCTGCTCCCGCTCCCGCTGCCAAGCCTGCACCAGCGCCTGCGGCAAAGCCTGCGCCAGCGCCAGCAAAACCCGCTCCGGCAAAGATCGAGTCTAAGCCGGTTGCGGTGAAGCCTGCGCCAGCGCCTGCGGCAAAGCCCGCTCCTGCAGCGAAGCCTGCGCCAGCTCCTGCGGCAAAGCCTGCACCTGCAGCGAAACCCGCGCCTGCACCCAAGGCCGAAGCGAAGAAATAAAAATGCTCGCTCGCCTGTCAGTGCGCAATCTGGCCATCGTCGAAACGGCTGATGTCGAGTTCGGCGATGGCTTGAATGTCGTCACGGGCGAGACGGGTGCGGGCAAGAGCGTGCTGATGGGCGCGCTTGAGCTTGTTCTTGGTGCACGGGCGGACGCCTCGGCCGTGCGAGACGGCGCGAAGGATGCGCGCATCGAGGCGGAGTTCCGCGACGTGCCGAAATCGGTGGACGCAGTGCTCGACGAGGCAGGGCTGCCGCCCTGCGAGGAGGGGGCGCTCATCGTTAGGCGCGTCATCGGCGCATCGGGCGGAGGACGCGTCTATGTCAACGACTCCGCCACAACCGTGCAGACGCTGCGCGCTCTGGGGCGTCTGCTTGTGGACGTGCATGGTCCCAACGACCACCAGTCGCTTCTCGACGAGAATTTCCAGCGTGGAGTGCTTGACGCATACGGACGAATCGACCACGCTTCATACGATGCGGCGTGGAAGCGCCTTTCGGAATTGAAGGGCGAGCTCGCCGCTCTGCAGGGGGACTCGTCGGATTTCGCCGAAGAGGTGGAGCGCCTGCGCTATTCCGTGGACGAGCTGAACGCCGCCAATCTGACTTCCGAGGACGACGACGATCTTCCCGCGCGCCATGCCGCAGCGGCCCACGCGGCCGAGATCCTTGAATGCGCCAACGCGGCGGCGGGACTCCTTTCGGAAGCGGACGAATCCGCTGCGTCTGCATTGATTGCCGCGAGTGCCCGCCTGCGCGAGATCGCGCGCTTCCACGAGCCTGCGGCGGAGTGGAGCGAGGAGATCGAGCGCATAACCGTTCAGGTGCAGGAGCTTGCGAGCGGCATAGCTGAAAGCGCATCGCGCCTTGACGCCGACCCTGAGACGCTTCAGGCGCTGGACGAGCGCCTTTCGCTTGTGCAGCGGCTGAAGCGGAAATACAATTGCCCGACGGCCGCGGCTCTTCTTGAGCTGCGCGATGCGCGCGCGGCGAGGCTGGCCGATCTTGAGGGGAGAGAGGACCGCATAGCCGAGCTTTCCGCGAAGGTGGCCGATGCGGAGAAGGCGGTGGGCGCTGCGGGGAAAAGCCTTTCCGCTGCGCGTGCGCGTGCGGCAGAGCGCCTTGCCAAGTCGATCACGAAGGAGCTGCACGGGCTTGGATTCCTAAAGGCGGGATTCGGCGTGGCGCTGAGCGCGCGCGAACCTGATTCAAGCGGCTGCGACGTGGTGGACTTCCAGTTCGCGCCGAATCCAGGCGAGCCGTCGCGTCCGCTCAGGGAGATCGCCTCCACGGGCGAAATCGCACGCGTGATGCTGGCGGTGAAGGCCGTTGTCGCCGCGCATGACGAGATTCCCGTTCTTGTCTTCGACGAGATCGACTCCAACATCGGCGGCGAGGTGGGGCGTGCCGTTGGCGAGCGTCTGCGGTCCGTCGCGCAGCATCATCAGGTGGTTGCGATAACGCATCTGCCGCAGAGCGCTGTGTACGGCGAGAGGCATCTGGCCGTTTCAAAGACCGTGAGCGGCGGGCGCACGCGTTCGACGGTGCGCGTGCTGGAAGGGGACGAGAGAGTGGACGAGATTGCGCGGATGCTTGGCGGCGCGTCGCTCACCTCCGTGGTCGAGCGCCACGCCCGTGAACTCATCTCCATGGCTGCCGTGCCGCGCTGAGGACGACGCGCCTTGATGTTTCTGCCAGTCTGCGCCCGGGATGTTCTTTCCTGTCTTGGACGGGTTGCGCTTGATGGGCGGATATGATAGAATCATTCAACATGAAAATCAAATCAATTTGCGGGGTGGCTCTTGCGGCGGGTACACTCTGCGTGTCTGCCGCGGAAGGGCGCTTCTTCGTGTCGCCTCGCCACTCTCAGGTGAAGATGTCAGGCGAATGGTATCCCGAGCTTCACAGAGGCGCGCGTGGGCCGTTGTGCTACTGGTATTCGGCCGTGAGGGGCGAGACGATTGCGCTTGAGTTCGATGGAACATCAGTGGCGCTTGCCGCGCGCATCGGCGCGCGCCTCTCATGGCGCAACACCACCCACACGAACTCGCTTGCGCGTCTGGGAACGTTCGACGTGCGCATCGACGGGAAGTCAATCCAGCCGGTGAGCCTCGCCGGACCGAAGAATGATGCGGTTTCGCGTCCCGAGCACTCCTCATACGCCGAACTTCCGATCGCTACAAGCCTTTCTAGCGGTCCTCATTTGCTTGAGCTCGTGAACACCGGCGCTGGCGAAGTGGCCGTTGCGGGGTTCGTGCTCGACAGGGCGCAGAAGGGCGCCGAACCGGACTTCTCGAAGGAGAGCGAACAGCTGGACGCCGAAACGCGCGGACTGCCGTCCATCCTTTTCATCGAGGGCGCTCCCATCCACACCGTCGCGGGACCGTGCCTGATGGGCCATGCCGCCTATCCCAACGGCGACAAGTGGGGAACGGCGATCAAGGTGTTCGACCCTTCGCATCCAGAAACGCCGCCGCGCGTTCTCTTCGAGGAGGCCGACTCCGTGATCTTCGACCTTGCGCTCTCGTACGACGCGAAGACCATCTGGTTCTCGATGCGCCGCCACAAGTCGCCGTGCTGGCACATATACCGCATCAATGCGGACGGCTCTGGTCTCGTGCAGGTGACTGACGGCGCATTTCACGACACGTCGCCCGCGCCTCTCCCTGACGGACGCATTGCCTTCATCTCCACTCGCGAGCCCGGCACGCACCTTGTATGCGCCACGGGCCCCTCGAGCCGAGTGCATGTGATGAAAGCGGATGGTTCCGGCGTGAAGATGATATCCTCCAACACACTCGCCGACTACTGCCTCTCCGTGCGCAGCGACGGGCGGCTCATGTACACTCGCTGGGAGTATGTGGACTGGAACATCATGTCGCGCCAGTCGCTTTGGACGCAGTATCCCGACGGACGCCACCTTGAGCTCTGCTTCGGCAACCTCCTTGACGATCCGCCTAATCTTCTGCAGGCAAAGGAGGTTCCTGACGCGCCCGAAGAGGTGGTGTGCACGTTCACGCCGCACCACGGCTCGCCGTTCGGAGCGATAGGAGTGGTTTCAACGAAGAACGGTCCTGAAGGGCGCCGCGGCAAGGAGGTGCGCTGGCTCACGCCGGAGTTTCCGTCCGTCATGGACTTCAACCACGTGTGGTCCTACTGCTGGCCTTACCCGCTCGGGAAGGGCCGCTATCTCTGCTCCTACGGCGGAGGTGGCCAACCCCGCTACAGGATTTCTCTAATCGACGAGAAGGGCGGCCGTGCGACCGTGTACGACCCGAAGACCACCAGCGCCTACTGCGCGACGCCACTCTTGCCGCGCGCCGTGCCGAAGACGATCGCCGCCTTCACGCCGGAGAACGTCAAGCGCGTGAAGGTGCCTGCGGCGCCGCCCGCGCTGCCGTCCGCCGAGGAGGTGGAGGTGGGTTACCTGTATGTGACGGACGTGATGCGCGGATATGCGGAGGGATTGCCGCGCGAGGACGTGAAGGCCGTGCGCATAATGGAGCAGCTTCCGAAGACGGTGGAGCTGAGCGGCCTCAGGGCGTACGATCAGAGTCCGCTCATGGGTGTTGGCACCTACTACGCCAAGCGCGTGTGGGGGTATGCGCCCGTGGAGAAGGACGGCAGCGCCTACTTCGAGGTGCCCGCGATGAAGGAGATTTATCTGCAGCTCGTGGACGGCGAGGGGCGCGAGGTGCAGCGCATGACGAGCGCCCTCAACGTGATGCCGGGCGAACGGCGCAGCTGCGTGGGATGCCACGAGGGCCGCATGACGGCAAGCGGCGCGTTCGCGGGCGAAGCCTCGCGCCGCGCGCCCACTCCTCTTGCGACTCCCGACGGTCTGCGAGCCGGCGTGATCGACTACATGCGCGACATCCAGCCCGTCTGGAACGCGCACTGCGTCAGATGCCACGGCGGCGCCGATCCTGCGAAGGGACTTTCCCTGGAAGACGGCCGCACGCGTTTCTTCTGCCGCAGCTACGACGGCCTGAACGAACGCGCGAGAAGCGACCGTACAAGCTATCTCTCATACGGCGGCGCGCCTGGAGCTGGCGGAGTAAAGCCGCTCATCCACTCGATACTGCTCAACTACGGCTTTGCGGACGTTCTGCAGCCGCGCCAGACGGGCACCTGCGCTAGCCGTCTGCCGGAATACCTTGAACGGAGCCACTGCGGCTCGGATGTGACGCCCGAGGAGCGCCGACGCGTCTACGAGTGGATCGACGCGATGGTGCCGTACTACACCACCACCGACTGCGCACATCTGCAGGCGCGCGGCAAGCGCGACCGCTGGGGCATGCCCGACAATGCGGCGATCGCCCCGTGGGCGACGAAGTACGCGGGCGTGTTCGCGCGCTCGTGCGCCTCGTGCCATGGCGGCCTTGCGCCGGACCGCGTTGGGATTGCGGGCGATGCAAGATGGGAGTGGGTTGACCTGACGCGTCCGGAGATGAGTCCCGCCCTTGTGGCGCATCTCCCGAAGGCCGCCGGTGGGCGTGGTCTTCCAGCACGCGGCAAGTTCTCGTTCACGGGCCGCGACGATCCGCTTTGGCGCGAGCTGCTGGCGCTCTTCCGTGAGGGGGCGGCGCACTCCGCGCAGACGCCCGAGCCTGACGAGGCAGGTTTCGTGCCGCGCTCCCGTGGCCGCCTCGAGTACGAAACCCAGCTCAAGAAGAAACTCTAGTTGAGTCAATATTGAGTTAGAGCATGAAGAAGATACTTTATCTGCATGGATTTGGATCGTCGGGCGCGAGCGGGACTGTTGAGCTGCTGCGCAGGGAGTTCTGGAACACGGACGCGGCGCATCGCGCCACGGTGACCGCGCCGGACATCCCCGTTGATCCCGCCGTGGCCATGCCGATGCTTGAGGCGCTCGCGTACGACGAGATGCCGGATCTGGTGGTGGGCACGTCGATGGGCGGCATGTACGCCCAGCAGCTGCGCGGATTCACGCGGATATGCGTGAACCCGTCCTTCACCATATCGCAGAAGTACGACGTGCTGTACGTTGGCAGGCACAAGTGGCTCAACAAGCGCAAGGACGGCGAGACGGAGTTCCACGTCACGAAGGAAACGATCGCCCACTTCCAGGAGCTTGAGGCGCGCCAGTTCGAGGGCATCACCGACGACGACCGCGCCCTCTGCCACGGCCTTTTCGGCGACGAGGACGAGATGCTCCCGGAGGTCCGTCCGATCTTCGAGCTTCACTATCCCGGCATGGCCCATGTCTTCCCGGGCGGGCACCGCATGAACGCGCACGTGGTCACGCACACCCTCCTCCCGTACATCAGGTCCCTGAACGTGGTCTAGGGCGGGACGCCGCGGGCATTCTGCAGTGAGGATTGACGGCGGGCCGAGATTTAGGTATCATATTGCATCCCGTCGGCGGAGAGGGTTCCGCGCGCAGGGCAACAAGGAGTGACAATGAAGGAAATAGGAGTAGGAATACTGGGATTCGGCACGGTCGGGGCGGGGGTCGCGGACGGGCTTCTGCGCAACCGGCGGCTGATGGCCGAACGCCTGGGCGTGGACATCGTCCTGAAGAAGATCGCGGACCTCGACATAACGTCCGACCGCGGCGTGAAGGTCCCGGACGGCGTGCTCACGACGGACGCGGCGTCCGTCATAGCCGACCCGGACGTGCGGATCGTGGTGGAGACCATCGGCGGCACGGGCATCGCCAAGACGTTCGTCATGTCCGCCCTCGAGGCCGGCAAGGGCGTGG
>JAFUDL010000192.1 GCA_017459225.1 Kiritimatiellia bacterium | reverse complement strand
TCGCGCACTGTCTGCCTGCCTCGTCTGGCCGCCTCGCGCAGATTCTCGCGCATCTTCTCCTCGCTCTGCTCGCATTCGCGGATCTTCACCTCGTTCAACGCCTGCTCGGCGAGGAGCGTCGCCGGATCGAAGCGCACCAGCACGTCGCCCGCCTTCACGCGCTGGCCGGGCTCCACCTCGATCGAGACGATTCGCGCCGACTCGACCGGCCCCACGTTCTCCGCGCCGGAGTCCACGATGCCGCGGAAGCGTACTTCGCTCTCGCGCCCGAAGAGCCACATCAGCACCACTGCGGCGGCCAAGATCACCACCACCCCGCACACCACGCGCAAGAAAGCGCGCAGGCGCTGGCGCATCGGCCTTCCGAGCCGTGGACGTCTATATGACTTCTCCATTTGCCTGCACCTCACAGTTCAACAGTGCTCCGCTGCAGAAGCAGCACCGGCGAGGCGAAGTGCCCCGCGTTCTTCAACGCCGCCACAAGGTCCTTGCGGTAGGACGGATCGAGCAGCCTAACCTGATACGAGAACTCCGCCTCCTCGCCCTGCGCAGCGTCGCACACGCCAAGCACGCAGAAGGAGCTGCAGTACTTCACTAGAATCGACTCAAGCTCCGCCTCCGCGTCCTTGTCGCCCACCTTCATCGAGAAGCGCAGCATTCCCTCGTAGTCGCGCCTGCTCGCGAACGGCAGCACATGCAGCAGAAAAGCAGTTGCGGCAAAGAACAGGCTTCCCGCCACGGCCACGATGTACGCACCCGCTCCGCAGGCTATTCCCGCCCCGAGGCACGCGAAGAGGAACACCGCGTCGCGCGGGTCGCGTATCGGCGTGCGGAAGCGTATGATGGTGAGAGTGCCGAGGATGCCGAGGCCGCGCGCGAGATTGCTTCCCACCGCCATGATGAGCATGCACGTGACGATGGAACCGAGCACCATCGAGTGGATGAAGGTGCGCGAATACGTGAAGCCGCGGAACGTGAACTGGTACACCACCGCGCAGAGAAGCGCCAGAAGCAGGGCAAGCCCCATCGACGCCACGATGATCGTCGGCGAGAATGCGGTTGAGCTGCCGCCTAGAAACTGGGCAAGATATTCGTTTGCGGTGTTCACTTCAAATGCATCCTTTCGCTAGATGGCCGACAGCATCGCCTGCTGGGCGAAGTTCGTGCCGGGATAGCCGCCAAATGCGCCCTCCCGCCAGATGGCCGTTGAATACTTGCAGTTTCCGCTGCGGCAGAGGTTGAAGCGCTTCACGAGCTCCAGCACCCACGAGGGCACGGTGTTGTACGTCTTCACCTCTAGCACCACTCCAGAGTACGGGAGCCCGAATCCCTGCGCCGTGCAGGAGTCCATGCCGCGCCACACTCCGCTGCGGCCGAAGTCGGTCCACGAGTCGGTGCGCTGGTACTGGAGCTTCCTGTCAAAGGTGATGCGCACATAGTCGTCCACCACGCCGATGTACGACTCGCGCGTGTACCGAACGAGCGTCTCGGGGTGCGCGCCCGTCTCCCACACGACGCGGCGGAACTTGAGGAAGTCGATTTCCTGCTTCTTGTTCTTGAAGATCGGCGGAATGCGCGAACCGTAGATCAGCGCCTCGTTCCACGCGTTGAAAGGCACGCACGCGCGCGCCTTCACTATTGTGCGCTGAAACTTCGCCTTGATCTCCGCGAATATGGGTGCTGTGCCGATCTCGCCGTAGGTGCGAACGCGCATCTTGAAGCGCGCGTCCATCTCGTCCTCTTTGGCGTAGTGGAGCGCATACGACGGCGTCTCAAGCTGCAGCGTGGTGATGAGATACTCGGGCGGATCGCCGTGCGTGTGGGGATCCGGCTCGCAGAACGGGCGCACGTACTCGCGTATCTCCGCGACAAGAGATCGCGGAATGATGTACTTCGACTCGTACCGGTTGACTATGTCGGCCGTTGCAGCCATCAGTCGCTCACCCTCACCTTGTAGAATGCATGATCCGCAGTGTGCGCGCACTGCAGCCGCTCTGCGGACCCGGTGCCCGTCATCGGATCGCCCAGTTCGGTCCATTCGGCGTCCGCCGAGATGCCGTTCGCCGAGATGAGCCTGTACACTAGCCCCGCGAGCGTGCGCACGCCCACATAGACAGTGTCTCCCTCCACGGCGATCGTAGCGACTCCGTCCGTTTCAAGGTCAGAATACTCCGGCGCCGCGAGGTCGTTGAGCGATAGCGTGAAAATCTTGGACTTTCCGATGGATGGCATGATGTCGTAGTAAGCGGGCACTGACAGCACGTCGCCCTCCTTGGTGGTGATCGTACGGCCGTCCGCCGTTGCCTTCTTCTCGAAGACGATCGGCGTGCGGCTGTTCGCGTCCACATACGCCTGCGCAATCGTCAGCGGATCCGGCACGGCGGCCGTGCGGCCTGGCACGCTCACAAGCAGGTTGAAGCTGCTTCCCGCGGGGAAGGCAGGCAGCCTTGTCTTGATCGTGAACGGAACGTCGTTCGTGACGCCGTCGAGAACGAGGTACTTCGCAGAATAGTCGTCCGCAGGCAACGTGCCATAGTACGTGGGCTGGCTGAACGTGACCTTGCCCACCTCGCCTGAGCCCGAGGTGCCCAGCTTTATCGCGTCCACTCCGTCAGTCGCCACGATCGTTCCGCCCGTGATGGTGAGGCGGCTGCCTCTGTTCACGTCGAGGCCATGCGCCATGTCGGCCGTTGACCACGCGCGAATGGAGCCGCCCGATATGGTCATGCTGCCGTTAGCGTCAATCACGTCGTCGAACACGGAGACTCCGCGGATTCTGCCGCCTGATATCGTTATGTCGCCGTTGGCGTGAATGCAGTCATTTCCGGCCACAAGGTCTAACTCTCCGCCTGATATGCTCACAAAAGTGCCCGTCTCGGAATCGGTGGTGAACACCTCGCTGTCGACGAGCGGCAGGTCGGCCTCGAAATCTCCGCCTCTGACGGTGATGGAGTAGTCGGCCTTGACCGCGCTGATTGACGTTGGGTAGTAGGCCGCCGTCATCTTCGCCGTGATGTTGGTGGTGAAGTTGTAGCTTCCGCTTTCGAAGACGAGCGTGCCGCCGTTTACAAAACGTCCACCGGGACCTTCGAATTCCACCGACACGTCGCAGTCGCTGAACGTGGCGGTGCAGGACTTCTTGAGGTCGATGGCCCGGCTCTTGGTGCCGGATATCTCGGCGGAGAACTTGCCGCCCGAGAGCGTAAACAAGGTGCCGGCCGTGTCGAGATGCACGCCGCTGAACTCGTTCGTGCAGTTCTTCTTGTCCATGTCCACCTTCACCTTGCCGCCCGTCTGAAGGTAGTTGCCCTTAACGAAGATGCACGAGGTGTCGCTCTTGTTCTGGTCGAACGTGACCTTGATGTCGCCGCCCTGAACGGTGAGGTTGTTGCACACCACGATTCCAGAGGGGGCGCCGCTGTCGGTGATGCGCTTGGTGCTGGTGAGCTCGATGGACCCCGCGCCTGTAAAGACGATGTTGGAGTTCTTTGTCGCCTTTATGAGCTCCTTGTTGTCGTTGTCCATCGTGAAGATGTTCTGCGTGCTTTCAACAAGGTTGATGGTGAAGGTCTTGTCGCCGCGCAGCTTGAGGCAGCAGTCCGTGAAGGTGACGCCGTTCAGATTGATCGTCGTGTTCTCCGTGGCCGTGTAGTCGTAGTCCGTGGTGTAGGCACCGGTAAGATTTAGCACGGCACCCTGCGCAGTCGCGCAAAGCAGAAACGCAGCCACGGCAGCGCTGGTCGATCTGAGAGTGTCTTTTGTTTTCATTCAGGGTACCTTTCGTTTGCGTATTCTATCAGAAAGAGACGGTCAAATTGTCACCCAAATGTTTCATCTCGGCAAAGAATGCGCGCCTGCTTTTCCCGCCAGCGGCATCCGCGCGGACGAGAAAAAAGCAATCGATTATGGATAAAGCCAATTTCATGTGGGGAATTATACCATAACGCCGCCTCTGGTGGCAATACGTCTTGGAAGTTTTGCTAATGAAAGACCGCGCGGCAGTAGATGCCTGACGGACAGCACGCCGAAGGCCCCTCAAGCAGCATCTCGCCGCTCTCCACCGCCGCGCCAGGAAAAGCCTGGGCGATTATCAGCTCGGCGACGCGGCAGGAAAGACCTGGCGTATGCGAGGAGAAGAGAACGAAGAGCGGCTTCTCGGAAAGCACGTCCCTCACAAGGGATATAGTCTCCTGCAGGTCCCTTTCGATCTTGTACGTCTCGCCGTTCGCGCCGCGCCCGAAGGTGGGCGGGTCGAATATCACCGCGTCGTAGCGGCGTGCGCGCCGGGCCTCTCGGCGGAGAAACTTGTGCGCGTCATCGGCGATCCAGCGGATCGGACGCTCCTGCAGACCGTTCAGCGCCGCGTTCTCGCGCGCCCATTGCACCATGCCTTTCGCGGCGTCGAGATGGCACACCTCCGCTCCGCCCTGCGCCGCAGCAAGCGTCGAGCCGCCGCTGTACGCGAAGAGGTTGAGCACGCTCACGGGGCGCTCCGCGCCGGAAACCGTCTCGCGGATCCACTTCCACTGCGCGCGCTGCTCGGGGAATATCCCGAGATGCCCGAAGTCGGTCCCGCCGAGCTTGAACGAGATCCCGGCCGTCGTGACCGTCCATTCCTTCGGCAGATTGCCCCGTCCGTGCCAGCGGTTCCCGTCCTCGCGGTCGAAGGCGGCGTCGGCGCGCCGCCAGGCGTCGGGCGCAAGCGCCGGCCGCCAAAGGGCCTGGGAACAGGGACGCGCCAGCACATACCGGCCGAAGCGCTCCAGCTTGCGGCCGCGGCCGCTGTCCAGCAGTTCGTAGGCGTCGTCGCGCGGCGGGGTCTTCACGGCGCGGTCCTTTCCGTGGCGGGGTCGACCGTCAGGCCGGGGACGGTCTCGGGCGGGAGCACGCCGTAGCCCTTCGGGCCGACCTGCTCGAAGGCGTTGATCCGGTTGGCGGCGCGGTCGTGCCAGACGTAGGCCAGGCCGTTGTGCCAGCGGCGCATGAAGTAGCGCTCGGCGTGGTGCTCGCGCGGCGCGGAGAAGCGCGCGACGAAGCCCTCGCAGCCGCAGATGCGGCGCGGCTCGGCCGATTCGACGCGCACGCCGTTCGTGCGCACGACCTCCTCGTAGAGCGAGCGCAGCGTCTTGCCTTCGAGGATCAGGTCCGCCAGGCCCCAGCGCCGGAACGTGACGCGCGCGTGCGACTCGTCGCCCTCGAACGCCATCATCGCGTTGGCCGGGAAGGCGGCCATGTCCTCGATCTTGTAGTCGCGCGGCAGGACGCAACGGATGCCGAAGAGGCGGTATTCGCACGTGGCGGGGTCGTCGTTGAAACCCGTCGCCGCCACGACCGGCTCCACGAGCGCCGCGCGCCCGCGCTCCGACGAACGCCCCTCGAAGATCCAGCGGACCAGCTTCCCGCCGAAACGGTCGTAGGCGAGCGCCTGCACGGGCAGGCGTTCGTCCGCCCAGCCGACGAGGAACGGACCGACCTCCTTCGTCCGGAAATCCTCCTCGCGCATGCGGACGCGGCGCCCGCCGCGCGAGTCCGCCATTTCGCGCGCGAGAAACGCCTTCATCGTCGTCTCGCGGTCGGGCTCGCGCTCGCAGGGTTCCCAGCCGACCGTCGCCTCCAGGCCGCGGCGCGTGGCCCATTCGATGCGGCCGGCGCGGTCCTCGACGGCGTAGCGCGAGACCTCCCAGTCCGCGGGAACGCGCCCGGCCACGTGGTGCCAGGCGAACGCCTGCGGCAGCTTGACGGGAGCCGGTGCGGTCGGTTTCATGGCGGCGCAGTCTACCACACGCCGGGGCGCAAGTCACGCTTCCGTTCCGGTCGCGAGCCGGATGGCGGCCCTCTCGGTCAGCGCGGCGTCGGCGAGCTCCCCTGCGATCCGCCCCCC
>JAFUDL010000191.1 GCA_017459225.1 Kiritimatiellia bacterium | reverse complement strand
TGCCACATCATGCACATTCGGTTTTGCAATTGCTTCAGAAGTTTGTATTGGAGGCAATTGTGAAAAATACGAGGTTATAGGCAAGAAATATCTGTTGGTCTTACGGGGAGGGTGTGATATACTATTAAGCATGAGGGATATTAGAATCCTAGAAACACCAAAAGGAGAGGTATGCATGATAAGCAGAAAGTTTCGGCTAAAGGGCTAAATCGCAAATGCGAACTGGGCGTTGCTTGCGTTCGCGGCTGCGGCGATGTGTGCGTCAATGCACTGCGGCGCGTTCGAGCTCACCCACCGGTGGAGCTTCAACGGCGACTACGCCGATTCCATCGGCGGCAGCGACGGAGTGGTAGTCGGGCGCGCGGATCAGCTCAGCTTCGAGGCGAGCGCCTTTGGCGGACAGATGGTCAAGATGGCCTCCGACAACACCGACAACGACTCAAACAACGGCGCCTCGCTGAATCTAGGCACGGGAGTGCTGGGAACAGATGACGCGACGATTGAGATGTGGGCGAAGCGCAACGCCGTGCGCAACTGGGCGCGAATCTTCGACTACGGGCCGGACAACAGCCAGTACCTGTTCATGTCGTGGAGCCGCGGCACGACATCCGCCGCCGACCAGGTGGAGGTGAAGAACAAGTTCTCCAGGCTCGACACGATGGCGCCGTACGTGGACGGCACCCTCTACCACATCGTCATGACGTTCAAGAAGAACGACGACGGCTCCACCACGCTCGCATGGGCGCGCCGGAACACCGTCACCGGCGTCGTCGAGAAGCACGACTCGTACACCCAGGCCGGATGGACGCTTGCCGATCTCACATCGCCAATCTTCTATATCGGCCATTCGCAGTGGCCTTCCGACCGCGACGCCAACGCGAGCTACGACGAGGTGCGCATCTACTCCGGCATCGTCGGCGACGAGCAGCTTGCGGCGAACGCCGTGCTCGGCCCTGACGCGGCACCGGCCCCCAGCGGCACCGACGCCTCCACTGGCGTCGTGATACCCGCCGGCGCCACGTTCAAATTCCCCGACGGCGCCTACAGCGGCAACGCCTACGCCGTCTCTGGAACGGTCACCATGGGCGCCGGCGCCAAGATCGTGTTCGACACCGCGAACGGCAGTGGCGCTGACATGGTGTTCTCAGCCGCGGCGTTCTCTCTTCCCACAGGCGTGGCGAGCATCCTCGACATGGTGGAGCTCACGGACTCGGCGAACTTTCAGGCCACGCTCTCCGGCACCACGATCACCGTGGCGTCGAAGCTCTCCGCCATCTGGACTGGCGATGCGGGCGACGGTGATTGGCAGACTGCCGGTAACTGGAAGGACGGCGTTGTGCCGACTGCGAACACGCCCGTGTTCATCGGCGGCGACAAGATGAACCTTCAACTTCCCGTGGGAACATCGTTCGCCTGCAGGTCCATCACGCTTGAGGCGTGCACCTTCACGGCGGACTGCGACTGGCGCGGACTTCAGGTTGTTCCCGGAATATCAGGCATCGTCGACCTTGCGGGGCACAACTTCACCCTCTCCGCTCTGACGGCAAGCGCCGGCGCGGAATTCAAGAACAGCGCCGAGACCGATGGCGAGGTGCGCTTCTATGCAGACGGCGATCCCGTGACCGCTACGGAGTCCGGCTTCATAACGGGCATTGAGAACCTCAAGAGCGCGGACAACGCGAAACTCGTCATCATCCGCACGAGCGATGCAGACGCGGCAAATTCGGTCCTAAATCTGGGCGCCGCGAACAACACCACCGTCTTCCGCGCCGGCGGACATGGCACCATAACGACGTCGGGGCGCGGCAACATCGGCATCGTCAACGGCGGCGCGGGACGCCTCGAAGTCACGGGCAACGTGCTTGACTTCAGCGTGGACGGTCTGACGATCGGCGGAAACGCAGCTGCTTCCAAGTCGTCCGTGGAGATCTCTGACGGCAAGATCCTCACGAACTGGATCGACGCCGGCGACGCCAACGGCCTCGAGTGCACGATCGTGCAGTCGGGCGGCGAGGTGTGGACCGGCATCAACAGCAACGGCAACCTCTGGCTCGGCCGCTGGAGCGGATCCGACGTCAACTACGGCATGTCGGGCGGCATCATCCATCAGGGCGGAACGAATCATGACCGCGGCACGTTCCAGGTGGCCTGCTACAGCGGCAGCAAGACCACGTTCGACATGACGGGCGGCACGATCTACGGCTTCGACATGTACGTGGGCGCAGGCGGCAACGGCACGTTCACGCAGAACGGCGGCGAGATCAGGACCAGAGACCTGCGAATGGCCAACGGCAACGGGAGCGTGGGCACATACATCATGAACGAAGGCACCAACACCTTCACAGGATGGGTGCGCCTTGGCTTGCACACCGGCGGCAAATGCACCTACACGCAGAACGGCGGCGAGGTGACATGTCCCCTGCGAATTCAGGTGGGCGAGTCGGGACCTGCCACCTTCACGCTCAACGGAGGCACGTTCACGGCTGGCTCCGACTCCTCCATCGGCACCGGCGAAGCCGGCAACGGGCAGGTGTTCATCACCGGCGGCAAGCTGCGGATCAACGGCAACTTCCAGGTTGGCCAGAGCGGCGTAGGCCTTCTTGAGCAAAGCGGCGGCGAAGTCTCCTGCACGGCGGGTTGGTTCGCTCCCGGTCGTTTCGTAAAAGGCGTGGGCACGTATCGGATGACAGGTGGCACGTATGCTTCGACCGCGAATCCCGCGGCAATTGGCGAGGAAGGCAGGGCAACGTTCGACGTGAGCGGCACTGGCGTGGCCACCTTCGAGAAGGGCG
This sequence comes from Kiritimatiellia bacterium, assembly GCA_017459225.1. Taxonomy (GTDB): domain Bacteria; phylum Verrucomicrobiota; class Kiritimatiellia; order RFP12; family UBA1067; genus RUG572. The sequence goes on along the minus strand of JAFUDL010000191.1, from coordinate 13,127 downwards.
TGCGCCTTGGCCATCAGGCCACGGGCGTAGGCACTCTGTATGTGCGCACTGGCGGCAAGGTGGTGACGCCGTTCATCGAGAAGGGACCCGGCTCTGGCACGGTGGTGTTCGACGGCGGCACCGTAGAGTCGTCTGCCGACGGCGCCATCCTCTCCGGCGTGGGCAATGTGGCGTACATGAACGGAGGCGTCACATTCGACACGGCAGGGCACAACGTGAAGATAACGGGGTGCAACTCTTCCGCAACTCCTGGCAGCAAGGCTGTGAAGACGGGCGAGGGAACGCTTGAAGTCGAAGCGCTTCCGCCCGTCGCCACGATGCAGGTGGAGAAGGGCACGCTCGCGATCTCCGCCAACGCCGACAACTCGGCCTTCGCAAGTCTCGCGCACCGCTGGAGCTTCACCGCCGGCAGCCTCGGCGACTCTGTTGGCGGGCTTACGGCCACGACGATTCCAGCGACCGACGCGGCGCTCGTCTACGAGAACAATGCAGTCGCAATGACCGGCGATGGCAACAGCAAGGGCTCGCTCAATCTCGGCAAGGGCATTGTTCCCGCCGGAAACGCCACGATAGAGATATGGGCCACTCGCACCGCCGCAAAGAACTGGAGCCGCATCTTCGACTACGGTACAAGCTCCACCGACTACATCACAATGTCGTGGGTCAGAGGAACAAACGGCGGTCAGGACGAGTTCGAGCTTTGCCAGGGAGGCACAAAGTACGCGTCAACCGACAATATGGGCTACGTCAACAACGAGAAGTACCACATATCGATGACGATAACCGTGAACGACAACAAGACCTCCACATTCACCTGGACGCGCCGCAATGTCGAGACGGGGAATATCGAAAGAACCACCACCTCCACTCCTGCTGCCGAGTGGGATCTTGCAAAGCTGGCGCATGCGAATTTCTACCTGGGCCACTCCCAGTACGGGGCTGACGCCGACGCAAACGCCATCTACGACGAAGTGCGCATCTGGAACGGCGTGCTTTCCGATGACGCGCTGAACTTGAGCGCGAGGCTGGGTCCCGACGCCACGGCCGAGCAGATCGCCGCCATCGCGGCGGCGAACGGCGGAGAGGGCACGAGCGCGGCGCGCACGCTCGTGCTGGACGCGGGCACGTCGCTTGAACTGAACGGCAATACGCTCGTTCAGCCTGTCGTGAAGGGAACTGGCACTGTGTACGGCGGCACGCTCAAGGTCACCGACAAGCTCGTCGTCAAGACAGGCGAGATGCTGCTCGCAGGCGGCACTGTGGATCTTGACGGAGCGAAAGTCTCGCTTGTCGATCCGGAGAACCTTTCGAGGATATTCACGTTCCTGAAGGCGCCGAATAGTCAGGCTCTCGAGATTGTCGGCACGCCCGTGCCTGAGAATCTGCCCAGCGGATGGATAGTGACGACAAGCGGCGGCGTGGGCAAGATCATGAGATGCGGCTGCACGATCTACGTGCGTTGATTCAGTCATTGCACATGCAAGGATGGTCGCCGGCGTTCTCCATGTCGGCGACCGCTGTATTGTGCTGTGCGATTTTTTCTTTCTGTTTTTCTTTATTGCGTCTTCACGCATGTTTTGGTAGAATGTCCGCAAAATTGTTTTTGACAAGAGGAGATTTAAGTTATGATGACGAAGTTGATGACGGCGATTTGCGCGCTCGCAGGAATGGCGGCGTTCGGCGTAACGATGCCCGAGGTGGTGTCGCACCGCGGCGAGTCGAAAGACCGCCCTGAGAACACGATGGCGGCATTCCGCCTCGCGTTCGAGCGTGGCGTTGACGGCGTTGAGTGCGACGTGTACTGCACTTCGGACGGCGTGCCGGTCATAATCCACGACTCGACGACTGGGCGCACGGCGGGTTCAGGCGTCAATCTCACGGTCACGTCAAGTACGTGGGACCAGCTGAAGGACGTTCAGGTGGGCAAGTTCAGTCCGTGGATCGGCACGGAATGGGAGAGCGAGACTCTGCCGAAGTTCTCGGACTACCTTGCGCTCCTTTCAATGAACACGACCACCAAGTGCATCGTGGAGCTGAAGGGCAACGGCGCGAACAACCTCGTGGCGAAAGTCGTCGAGGCCGTGCAGGCTCAGCCGCTTGCCACGAAGGACCGCGTTGCGTTCATCGCGTTCGACGCTTCGCTCATCAGTGCCGTGCGCGCCGCGCTCCCCGACTATGACGCGCTGCTCCTTCTCGGCAACGTCTCCGATTCCAGCGCGACGCTTAACTCCAAGATCGCGGCGTGCAATGGCACCGGCGTGGACATCCACTATCAGGCCGCAGCCGCGCAGAGCGCGGCTGAGATACAGGCCGTCAAGGCGGCCGGGTACAAGTTCTGGGTGTGGACGTGCGACGACGTGAACGAGTCGTTCGCCCTCGCCTCTCGCGGCGTGCAGTCCGTAACCACCAACAAGGGCGGCGACACGAAGACCGCCATTGCGGCCATGATCGAGGCGGCGGAAAACGTCGAGCCTGTCGTCAACCCGGACTTCCCCTCCGGCCTCACGCTCATGGAACCCGGCGCGTACGCGCAGCAGGCGCGGCTCCAGGGCCATTTCGACGGCATACGCAACGCCGGCGCCGACCTCCCGCACGACCCAGACGCGCGCACCTGGAAGAACCTCGTCTCCGGCGGGCCTGACGCCCCCTTCACGGGCGGAGGCGGGTACTGGACGGACAAGGGCTTCTACTTCGACGGCTCGTCCGTCTATGCCCGCCTCGCCTCGCCCGGCATCGATCTCAACCACGAGACGGCTACCATACAGCTGGCGGTGGACACGCCTACGTCCCAGCAGCCGTCGGGAAAGGGTTTCTATCCGGGCCTGTTCTATTCGTCCGACGACGACGACATAGGCTTCTTCCTGAACAACAACAACACTAAGAACACGAAGGATACCACTCTGCACTGGAAGGTCAAGGCATACCGCACGGACAACCGTCCCGAAATCACGAACTGGGGCGGCAAATACGCCACCGGCATTTTCATGGTCAGCAGCCAGTATCTCATCGAGGGCACGACGCTCGTCAATCCCAAGACCTGCACTTCAAGAACCGACAGGCCCGCCAAGCAGTGGTCGTGGGGAGGCTCCGCCCGCGAAAATCCAAACCGCTACGCCAAGGGGATGTACTACTCCGTGCGCATCTACGACGTGGCCCTTACGGAAAGCGAACTGGCATGGAACCGCATCCTAGACGACGCCCGCTTCCGCGGCGAGTTCGCAGGCGGATGCGTCGCCGTGGCCTCAAATCGCGCAGGCGCGGAGGGAACTGAAGCGACCGGCAGCTACTACGTGAACGGCGCCCATACCTTCACCGTCCCGGAGAGCGTGACGATCGACGGCTGCATTTACGAGCCGACGGGCTACAAGCTCGAAAGCTACAACGCCACCACGAAGACGTGGAACTTCGTCGGGGAGAGCACGGACCTCTACTTCACCTACACGACCCACGCGGCGGCGACCGGCGCTCGCATCACGTGGAACTGGCGGCTCGCAAGTGGCGTGAAGAAGATTGATGCCGACGACTACGTGCAGGGCGGCCTTTTGCTCCATTTCGACGGCATCCGCAACGCGGGCCTCGGCGCGGCGCACGATTCCGCCGCCGCGACGTGGAAGAACCTCGGCTCCGCCCCTGGCGACGCCACTCTCGCCGTGTTCGACGCCGAGCGCAGCGTGGGCGCATGGACGGCCAGCGGCTACGACTTCGACGCCGGCAGCTGCTTCGCGACGGACTCCGGGGTGACGCTCGCCCGCCAGACCACCGTGCAGTTCGCCGTCGAGTACAACGCGGGAATCCAGCTGCGCAAATGGCCGAGCTTCTTCGGCCCGTGCGAGCTCAACGGCGACCTGTTCAACAGTTACACCTATACATCGCTAGCCGGAAGCGGCTACGACAACCAGGGGGACCATCTGCGCTTCAACACTGCATCTCTCAACAGCCTGTCCTTCGGCGTGCAGCCGTGGGACGGCCGTTTCGCCTGCGTGAGCATCGACAATACGCGTTCAAGCGTTTCCGCCGCGGCGGAATATGCCTGGACTTCCGGCACGTACAAGGCCGACATCGGATCGCACAAGTATGCGCTCGGCTCCGCCCACAGCAGCGCCGCCAACCGCAAGGACCGCGCGTACAAGGGTGTGTTCCACGCCTTCCGTCTCTACGACCGCGTGCTCACGGCGGCGGAGCTCGCCCGCAACCAGGAAATCGACAACATGCGCTTCTACGCCGGCGCTGGCCGCTACAGCGGCAGTGACCTCGTGGAGGTGGCGTGCGAGATGCCCGGCGCGGCGTTTGACGATCTCGGCTGCTGGATCCTGCGCGGCGAGGGCGTGAGCAAGACCTTTGCCGCTCCCGCCACGATCACTGTGGGCAACTGCACCTACTCCTGCACGGGATACCGCATGGAAACCTGGAACGCCGCGAAGCGCATGTGGGAAAACCCCATCGAAACGACCGGAGCAACGACGGCCGAACTGAGTTCGGCCAGTCAGAACCGCCGTCTCACCTGGCTCTATGCCCTCACCAACGGCATTCGCTCCGCAGCAGACTACGACGTGCACGACTACGTGCAGCAGGGGCTTGTGGCAAACTACGACGGCATACGCAACTTCGGCCCGGGCGCGGATCACGCCTCGCTTGGAATGTTCTGGCGCGACTCCTCCTACCGCGACGTCAACATGGCCGCGGCGTCCAACACCGCGTTCAACGCCTGGACCGGCAAGGGGCATCGCTTCACGGCCGCAGACGTGAGCTTCTTCGAGATGGCCGAGCCGATCTCGCTTGGGCAGGCCGCCACCATCCAGGCCGTGCTGGACACGGTGCCGACATCCCAGACGACAAAGTACCCTCTGTATTTCGGATTCGGATACCAGGACCGCAGCTTCTTCACGCGCGAAGGCGCCAACAGGACCCGACTTGAGGTTAAGTATCCGGATTGGATCGGCGATAATCTTTACTGCACCGACTGGGAGGGCAAGTATTTCACGAGCGTGATTTCGCCGACGCGCCACTACCTGATCCAGGGAACGGAGCTCGGGGAGGGGGCGGCGCGCACGGTGTTCAACGACATCCCCGCCAACAAGATGGCCATCGGCGCGCCCAGCACGTATCCAAACAGCTACAATGATCGAAAAATACGCTGCATGTCCGGCGACTACTACGCCCTGCGCATCTACAACCGCGCGCTCACGGACGCGGAGCTTGCGCACAACAGGGCGATCGACGAGATTCGCTACCGCGGCGAGTTCCCGCACGCCAACGTGACCGTGGCGTGCGAGCCTGCCTTCGAGGGCGCGGCGACGCCGATTTCGATTCCGGCGGGCGACTACGAGGTGACCGGTTCCTGGACGTTCTCGGCGGAAAGCGTGGCCATGGGCGATTCGACCCTGCCGCCGCGCTACACGATAGAGACGTGGAACGGCGGCGCGTGGAGCGAACCTGTGGAGCACGACGGCGCGAGCTACACCTACGAGGCCGGCGGCGCGAAGGTGCGCCTCACGTGGAAGTGGGCGGATCCGACCGTCCCCGTCAAGGCGACGTGGACGGGGCTCGGCGATGCGAACAACCTTCTGGATCCCGCGAACTGGAGCTGCGTGAACGCGGCGGGCGAGACCATCTCCGCGGCGCCCATGGAGCGCACGACGGTGGTGATCGACGGCACGACCTCGTTCACGGTTCCGCAGGGCGCCGCGATGTTTTCTTGCAAGAAGCTGCAGATCGGCGGGGAGAACCACACCGCGATGCGCCTGGGGTCGCTGGCGTTGGCATCCAACGCCGGCTTCGACGCCATGCAGCCGGGATTCTACACGATCGCGCCGGCGTCCGACACGACGCTCGCCGGCCTGAACGGCGGCAATGCCGGCGGTCCGCACGATGCCTGGCAGAAGAACTACGTCAAGCAGAAGCGGGGGCGCTTCGACGGCTGGATCAACGTGACCGCCGCACAGGCGGGCACCTGGACGATCCGGCAGGCATACGACGATTACTTCGCATTCGCGCTGGACGGCGAATGGCTGATCGTGAACAACACCTACACGGTGTTCGGAAACGCGACGCTCGAAGTCGCCGAGGGATGGCACTGTTTCACGATCGTGTGCGGCGACACTACGGGCGGCTACGGATCCACCGCCACGTGCAGCTTCGAGATCGGCGGCGAGAACGTGCCGCTCTCGGTCTCCTGCGGCGGCGAGATACTGTCGTTCACAAGCGGCGGCTTCGAGCTGGGCACGGCGGCTCCGGCCACCGTCACGCTTGCCAACGACGCCGACTGGCGCGCGCTCGGAGCGGTGCCGGTCGCGAACGGCGCGGTGATCGACCTCAACGGGCACAACCTCGACCTCTCGTCGATTTCGTCCGAATACCTCGGCGCCGTGATCACCAACTCCAACGACGCGGTTCTCTCCACCGTCACGTTCACCGCGCCGGAGGGCGCGGCCTCCACGAACAACGTGGCCATCTGCGGCAACGTGAAGGTGGTGAAGAAAGGACCGGGCCCGTACTACGCATACGCGACCGGATGCACCTACACCGGCGGCACGTTCATCGAAGAGGGAACGGCGCAGCCGCCGGACGGCAGCGGTGCGGACACCCTGTACTGCTGGGATCAGTTCAAGGCGTTCGGCCTCGGCGAGATCGTCGTCGCGCCCAACGCGGTGTTCGATCTTCGCGCCAACTACGCCTACAGAAGCTGGATCGTCCTTAACGGCGGCTCCCTCGTGAACACGAAGGCGGACATGGGCAATACGACCTGGGGCGGTTCCGGCATCGGGCGGCTGACGGCGGATTCCTATCTTGGCGTTACCAACAGCGTTGTTTTCGGCGACAACACCGCGGCGAAGGGCGACACCCTCGACCTTGGCGGGCACACGCTCTCGGTGTGGATCGGAACGAGCGGCAAGTATCTCTATCTGCGCTGCGCGAAGATCGAAAACGGCAAGATCGACATCACGGCCGGCGGTTGGCTGCAGGTGGTCAACGCCTGTGTTGCGACGAACGTTGATTTCAAGATCAACTGTGCGCTTAACATTGGAGCGGCCTTGAGCGTGCGCGACTACGAGGCGGTCTGGACATCCACCAATGCAGAGCACAACAAGGGCACGGCGGCGCTGAACGTCTATGGCACGTTCACGCCAAATCCGGAACATAATCGCTTCTACGGCTGCACAATGCAGGATGGCTCGATGATCGACCTCTCCGGGCGCACAGGCGCGTTCAGCACGCTCTCCACCTTCACCACGGGTTCCACGAGCCTGAAGTTCGCATCGGGCGCCACTGTGAAGGTGAAGCTTTCCGGGCGTACGGACTTTGACGATCTCAATGCCCGCGACGCGCCGTGCTTCATGACGTGGCCCGAGGATCTTGCGCCTGCAGCCGACGTCAAGTTCGAGCTAGACGACGATTTGAAGCGCCGTGGCTTCAGGATCCGCCGCGACGACGATGCCCACGGCCTTAACCTCGTGTACCATGGCGGCACCACCATCTTCGTGCGGTAGCGCCACGAGCCACGAACCACGAAAATTCTCGTTTATGTTTTTTCCACTTGCGTTGGAACGGCCGTTTTGATATACTACGCGCCGTTTTCAACGCAAAGAGGTCAAGAAATGGTCAAAATCAGAATGCGTCGCACGGGTTGTAAGAACCACGCGACATATCGTATAGTCGCGGCGGACGAGCGTTCGCCCCGCGACGGCAAGTTCCTGGAGATCCTTGGGTGGTACGACACCGCGATGAAGGAGAACAACTTCAAGCTGGATCTCGAGCGCGTGGACGATTGGCTCAAGCGCGGCGCCAAGCCCTCCACCACGGTGGCTTCGCTCATCCGCCGTGCCCGCAATCCCGAGCTCAAGCCGCATCACGCCCGCAAGGCGAAGAAGGCCGACAAGAAGGCCTAAGGAGGTAGACAATGGGTATCGCGATTATTGACAAGATCAACGCGGAGCAGACGGCCGGTCTCGCGAAGAAGGGCTTCCCCGAGTTCCGTGCAGGCGACGTGGTGCGTGTTTCCGTGCGAATCAAGGAAGGCGACAAGACTCGTGTTCAGGACTTCGAGGGCAAGGTGCTTGCGGTTGACAACGGCCGTGGCAATGCCTCTGGAAACTTCACGGTCTCCCGCGACAGCTACGGCGTGCGCGTGGAGAAGCTCTTCCCGTTCAACAGCCCTGCGGTCGAGAAGATCGTGGTGGTGAAGAAAGGCACGGCGCGCCGTGCGAAGATCTACAACGAGCGCACGTTCTGCAGCCACAAGGCTGTGCGCAAGCTCGTGAAGAAATAATGCGTATTGACATCATCACCGTCTTCCCCGAGATGTTCCGGGGATTTCTTGGTGAGAGCATCCTTTCCCGTGCCGTGCGCGCGGGAAAGGTTCTTTTTCGCGTGGTTGATCTGCGCGATTTCGCCCGCGACCTGAGGCGCACGGTTGACGACCGCCCGTACTCCGGCGGGCCGGGAATGCTGATGAAGCCCGAGGTGTGGTTCGACGCCGTGGAGTCTCTGCGCACGCCCGAGGCGCGTGTGGTGCTCACCACCCCTGCGGGCGAGCCTTATGTGCAGCGCAAGGCGGAGGAGTTTGCCGCATGCGAGCACCTCATGTTCCTCTGCGGACACTACGAGGGGATTGACGCGAGGGTGAGGGAGATCGTGACGGACGAGGTCTCCATAGGCGACTTTGTGATGACGGGCGGCGAGATCGCGGCGGCGGCGATGGTCGATTCCGTGGTGCGCCTTCTGCCTGGAGTGCTTGGCGGCGGAGCGGCCGCCACGGCGAACGAGTCGTTTGGCCGAGATGGCCTTCTCGAGGCGCCGCAGTACACGCGCCCGCCTGTCTTCAGAGGCATGTCAGTGCCAGAGGTGCTGCTTGGCGGCGACCATGCGAAGGTCGAGAACTGGCGAAGGGGCGAGTCGATCGACCTCACAAGCCGCCGCAGACCGGAGCTCGTCAAATGAGATTCTTCGCGGCGGCAGTTTCCGTTTTGCTTGCGATGGTCTGCGCGGCTGCAGCGCCGAGGCCGCGCGCGCAGATCGCAGTTGTGCGTGCCGAGAGCGCATGCGCGGCGGCGGACAAGGCGTATGCGGCGTCGCTGGCAAACCACGTGTCGCGCTGGCTTGCGAATGGCGGCGTTAGAGCCGACATCGTTGGAGATGGCGCGCTTGCGCGCGACCTGGCGGGGCGCCGCCTAGTGTATCTCGTCACTTTCCAGAAGCCGTCGGCCACGCAGCTCGCCGCCCTTGCCGCGTACAGGGCGCGCGGGGGCAAGATAGCGGCGCTGCAGTCGTATTCGCCAGAGCTGGCGTCCTTCATGGGCGTGGCTAAGCCTTCCAACGAGCCGCGCCGCGCCGCGCCCGTCTCTTCGGAGCCGGCAGCCGGAGGATGGTGGGTTGCGAACATGTTTGCCTCTGAGGATGAAGACGAGGCGAAGGAGCGCTTTGTCTGTTCAATCGCGGCCGTTGCAGTGCCAGGCTCCTGGAATGCCGCCGCGTGGGATGCGCGCCGCAGCAGGCGCCGTGCGGCCGACCGCGCCAAGGCGCTTGCCCAGAAGCCGCGTCCTGGCGAGATGCATGCGGTGTGGGATCATACCGGCCTTGGCCTTTATCCAGGCGACTGGCCGCGCACGATGCGCATTCTGCGAGCGAACGGAGTTACCGACCTTTTCGTGAACGTTGCGGGCGCTGGCTTTGCGCACTATCCATCGCGGATTCTGCCGCAGTCGGACGCGATGCGCGTGCATGGCGACCAGCTTGCGGCGGCGGTTGCGGCCGGTGTGGCCGCTGGCGTGAGGGTGCATGCGTGGGTGCTGTGCTTGAACGCGACGCGCGCCACACCTGCGCATCTTGCGAACCTCTCGAAGAAGGGGTGGAGGCTCAAGGACGCCGCCGGGCGGCCGACGGTGTATCTCAACCCGTCCAACGCCGACGTCCGCTGGCACATGCTCTCGGCGATTGGCGAGATCGCTGCGAGGTATCCCGTTGCGGGAGTGCATCTCGACTTCGTGAGGTGGTACGAGAACGCCGCCGGGAAGCCGCGCAACGCAGCGCGCGTGGTGGAGACGTTCGTGGAGGCGGCGCGCGGGAAAGTGCGCGCAACGCGTCCGAAGGCGATCTTCACGGCCGCCGTGCTGGCGTCGTATCCTTCGTGCGTCGCATCGGTCGGGCAGGACTGGAAGGCGTGGATATCTAAGGGCCTCATAGACTACGCCGTGCCGATGAACTACACTGCCGACGCCGCCAAGTACGCGAAGTTCATGGCGTGCCAGGGCGAATCGCCCGCGATCGCCCGGCGCGTGATCGGCGGCATCGGCGTTACGGCGAATGAAAGCGCGCTTACGCCTGGACAGGTGATTGACCAAATAAACGCCGCCCGCCGCGCGGGCCTTGCCGGAGTCGCTCTCTTTGACCTCGACAAGACCCTTGCGCTGCGCATTCTTCCACTTCTCCGCCTCGGTCTCTGGAAGTAGCGCGTTTGAATGGACGCATGGCGGCGGTTGTGGTAAAATATAGGCGCATTTCAAACAACCGAGGAGCATCATGAAAGATCTTAAAGCCGCATACAAGACAATCGAGGCAGACCACTTTGCGCCGCAGATGGAGATTTCCTTCATCGACGGCGACAAGCGCGAGACGCTGAGCTACGAGAAGGTGACATGGAACATCGGCGGCGAGGAGAAGGGCCTGCGCTACGGCGAGAACCCCGGCCAGGAGGCCGCCCTCTACAAGCTCGTGAACGGAAACCTCGTTCTCGGCGACGTGGAGATGATCAAGCCCGGCAACTACCTCGCCTCCACGCCCGAGCTTCTCCAGAGCGGCAAGCACCCCGGAAAGACGAACGTCACCGACACCGACAACGCCCTCAACATCCTGCGCTACCTCAACGACCGCCCCTGCGCCGTGATCGTGAAGCACAACAATCCATGCGGCGTAGCGGTGGCGGACACTCTCGCCGAGGCCTACTTCCGCGCCAACAAGGCCGACCGCCTCGCCGCGTTCGGCGGCGCGATCGCCCTCAACCGCGAGTGCGACATCGACACCGCGAAGCTCATCGTGGAGAACTACGCCGAAGTGGTCGTTGCACCTGAGTTCGCTCCCGGCGTGATGGACCTCTTCGCCACCAAGAAGAATCTGCGCGTCTTCCGCATCCGCAACATGGCGCGCCTCACCGACTTCGTGGCGAAGACGGTGGTGGACTTCAAGAGCCTCATCGACGGCGGCCTCGTGGCGCAGATGAGCTTCGTCTGCAAGGCCCGCAAGCCCGAAGACTTCATGCCCGCCTACTGCAGCCGCAAGATCACCGACAAGGCGACGGGCGCCGTCACCTTCGAGGAGCACAAGATCAAGCGCCTTCCCACCGAGAAGGAATACGCCGACCTCGTGTTCGGCTGGCTCGTCGAGGCGGGCGTCACGTCCAATTCTGTGCTCTACGTGAAGGACGGCGCAACCGTTGGCATCGGCACCGGCGAGCAGGACCGCGTGGGCGTGGCCGAGATTGCGCGCGACAAGGCGTACACCAAGCACGCCGACTGGATCAGCTGGGAGAAGTACCAGCTTCCCTACAATGACCTTCGCCTCAAGTTCGGCGAGGCCGACGGCGCGATGAAGCAGGCCGAGATCATGGAGCAGACGCGCGCGGAGAAGGGCGGCCTTCCCGGATGTGCGATGGTGAGCGACGCGTTCTTCCCGTTCCGCGACGGCGCGGAGGTGGGCATCCGCGAAGGCATCACCTCGATCGTGCAGCCCGGCGGCGCTCTGCGCGACTGGGACGTGATCGACTGCTGCAACGACGCGGGCGTGGCGATGGTCTTCACCGGCCAGCGCAGCTTCAGGCACTGATGGAGGCGCGCCGATGAAGATTCTAGTCGTAGGCTCGGGCGGACGCGAACACGCAATAACGTGGCGCCTCGCGCAGGACGAGGCGCGCCATGAGCTCTTCTGCGCGCCAGGCAACGCCGGCACGGCGGCGATAGCCACCAACGTGGCCATCGGCGCGGAAGACGTGGAGGGCGTGGCGGCATGGGCCGCCGAGAACCGTCCCGACCTCGTGGTGGTGGGTCCTGAGGCGCCGCTCGTGAAGGGACTTGTTGACGCACTCGACAAGATCGGCGTCGCCGCGTTCGGTCCAGTTGCCGCAGGCGCGCGCATGGAGGGCTCCAAGCGCTTCGCGAAGGAGGTCATGAAGGCGGCAGGCGTGCCCACTGGCATGGCCGAGACGTTCACCGACGCCGCGGCCGCAAAGGCCGCGCTTCCTGCGTTCGGACTTCCCGTTGTGATCAAGGCGGACGGTCTTGCGGCCGGCAAGGGCGTTGTTGTGGCCGAGACGGCAGAACAGGCCGAGGCCGCGATCGACGACATGCTCGTGGCGAACAAGTTCGGCGCCGCCGGCGCGGAAGTGCTAGTGGAGGAGTTCCTGCACGGCGAGGAGTGCTCCATTCTCGCGCTCGTCGACGGCGAGCGTGCGGTGCTGCTTCCGAGCTCGCAGGACCACAAGCGCGTCTTCGACGGCGACAAGGGACCCAACACGGGCGGCATGGGCGCATACTCGCCCGCGCCCGTCGTGACGGCCGACAAGCTGCCCGCCATCAAGGAGAAGATCATCCTCCCCGTTCTGCGCGAACTGAAGAAGCGCGGCATAACGTACCGCGGCATCCTCTACGCCGGGCTGATGGTGAACGACGAGAACTCCAATCCGCACGGTCCGCTCGCGAAGAGCGGCTCGAGCGTGAACGTGGTCGAGTTCAACGCGCGCTTCGGCGACCCCGAGACGGAGGCAGTGCTTCCGCGAATCGGCGGCGACTTCGCCACGGCGCTTCTGCATGCGGCAACGGGCTGCCTGCGCGACGAGGACGTGACGGTGAAGGACGAATGCGCCGCCACCGTTATCGTGGCCTCGGGAGGGTACCCGGGCTCGTACGAGAAGGGCAAGGAGATCACTGGCCTCGATGGGAATCCGGCGCTAGTCTTCCACTGCGGCACGAAGAGGACGGAGGATGGCAAGGTGTTGACGAGCGGCGGACGCGTCCTGTCGGTCACCGGCCTTGGCCCCGATCTACGGTCTGCAGTGGACGCCGCGTATGCCGGCTTTGAGCGCATCTCCTTCGAGATTTCGTTCGACCGCAGCGACATCGCGCTCCGCGCGTTCGAACGGG
>JAFUDL010000190.1 GCA_017459225.1 Kiritimatiellia bacterium | reverse complement strand
TCGCACGTGATCCGCGCGATGGGCGTGCCGTTCACCGCCGTGCATGGATCGATCCGCTTCTCCCTCTCGCGCTACAACACGATGGATGAAGTCGACTACGTCCTCGAAAAGTTGCCGCCGATAATCAAGAACCTTCGCGCCCTCTCCCCGTTCGGTCCCGACAAAGACCCGACTACCTTCAAGTGACGGGAAATGGATTGCGACGCGCTTTATCGTGAGATCGTTGCTCGAAGGAATAACAACATGAAGAAGATGCTTCTCATTGTTTGCGCGATCGCGCTATGCGCCGCCGCGCATGCGGAAAACCCCGCGAAGACGAAGACCGTGAAGGACATTCCCTACGCCGAGCGTGCGGCATGCCGACTCGACCTGCGCTATCCCTCCGACGCGACAAACTTCATCACAGTGGTATGGTTCCACGGCGGCGGTCTCACCTCTGGCGGCAGGCACTTCGTGCCGTTCAACGACAGGCGCATCGCCCAGGTGGCTGTGAGCTACCGCCTGCTCGGCAAGGATGCCAAGACCGGATTCGACTGCATCTCCGACGCCGCGGCCGCTGTTGCCTGGACACTCTCCCACATCGCCGAATACGGCGGCGATCCCAAGAAGGTCTACGTGAGCGGAATGAGCGCCGGCGGATACCTCACCATGATGGTGGGCATGGATCCCCGCCACCTCGCGGCGCACGGGTTCAAGCCCACGGACCTTGCCGGGCTCGCCCCCATATCCGGCCAAGCCACCAAGCACTTCGCCGTGCGCAAATTCGAAGGCGACAAAGACCCTCAGTTCCTGCCGAAGATCGATCCCCTCGCCCCTCTCGCGCACGTATCGGCCAACCTTCCTCCAATCATCTCCATCTGCGGCCAGCCTCCCTACGAATGGAAATGCCGCTCTGAGGAGAACCGACTTCTCATCGCGTCATGCACCGCTCTTGGCCACACGCACGCCAGATTCGTGCAGCTCGACTACTGCGACCATGGTCGTGCATACACTGCAGGCCTCCCCTACGTGGAAATGTTCGTAAAGGGAGGCCTGCCGTGATCGCTCTAGCGCTTGCTCGCTAGACTACGACTTCCCAGCCGTTGCGGCAGAAGTCGCGCTTGAGAGAGATGCCCATCTTGCGGCACGGGCACTTCTCGGGGAAGTCCATCTTCACGGGATCCCATCCGAAGCCAGTGTCGTACACATAGCTCATGTTGCAGAGCTGGCACAGCACGGCGCCACGTCCGCCAACCTCGGCGGGCGAGATCGTGGGCTTGCGCGAGAAGTAGCACTCCACGAAGTTCTGCACCTGGTTGGGGCTCTTGTAGAGCTGGACGGGAGCCTTTTCGAGGTCGAACTTCTTGTCGAGCGAGTCGAGCGTGGCGGCGAGACGGTTGTCCTTCTTCACCATCGCATCGGTGCCATAGTCCTTGCCCACAGAAGCCGCGACGAGCGTGAGGCCGGGAACGGGCTTCATGTCGGCGATGGCCTTGCGGATCTCGGCGTTCGGCGTCACCGCGGCGCCGGTCCACACCGCGATCTTGCCGCGGTTTACCGCCACCACACCCTTGGTGCCGTAGAACACAGTGCCCCACGTGCCGAACGGACCGTGGTAGAGCTCGATGTCGCCAGCCTTGCCCTTGAACATCATGCGCATGCCGAACTGGCGGCGTCCGCCATGGAAGGGATTGGTGGAGTAGGGCTCGTCGGAGCGGATGATGCGGTAGGGACCGATGTTGTCCATGTCCATGCCCCACTGCGAGATATCGAGGTGGTGCGCGCCCCAGTCGCCATTGTAGCCGGTGGCGAAGTCGTCGTCGAAGCGCCAGAACATCGGGTAGAAGTTGTTCACTCCCTTGGGCGCGAGCTGGTTGGAATAGGGACGCCACTTGGCGGGGCCAAGCCACATGTCCCAGCCCTCCTTGCCGAGCTGCTCGTAGCCTTCGCTCTCCTTGGCCGCGTTCGCGGGCTCGTCGAAGAAGCGGACGGGATGCGAGGGACCGCCGAGCTTGGCGCCGCCCTTGCCGTAGTTGGCGTCAACGTACTTGAGATCGCCGATGAAGCCGTTGCGAACGATCATGACGGCGGTGCGGAACTCGCGCCAGCTACGCTGCATCGAACCGGTCTGGAAAACGCGGTCGTACTTCTCCTGCGCGGCGATCACCTTGCGGCTCTCGTCCACGTTGAAGGTGAGCGGCTTTTCGCAGTAGACGTCCTTGCCGGCCTTCATCGCCTCGACGGCGATGTAGGCGTGCCAGTGGTCGGGCGTGGCGATGCAAACCATGTCGATCTCGGGATCCTTGAGGACGTCGCGGAAGTCCGCCACGGCCTTGCAGGAGCTCGCGATCTTGCGCCTGCGGTAATGGGCGTCAACGCGGCGGGCGGCGTCTTCGCGGCGCGCCTTGTCGACGTCGCACACCACGGTCACCTTGGCGCCGCGGTCGTACTGCGAGAGGAACTGCGGCAAGAGCGCGCCGCGGCCCTGGATGCCGAGGCCGATCATGGCCACGTTGGCCTTCTCGCCTGGCTTGAGGGCGCGCACGCCCTTCTTGTCGGCTGCGCTGGCGGCCACCGCAACTGCGGCGGCGGAGCCAAGCAGGAAACTTCTACGATTGATGTCTAGCATTTCAGTCTTCCTGTCTAAGTTAATATAGTGTCAACTACTCGTCAACTATTCACTATTCACTATTACCTGTTCGCTGTTCAGCAGCGGCCCTTGGACTTGAGGAACTCGAACGAGGGCTTGACCGCGGCGAGGCTGCCGGCGTGGCGCTCGCACTCCACGACGTACCACTTCACGCCGTCCTTGTCGGTGGCCTTGAATAGGCGGTCCCATTCCACGCCCTTGGCGCCGGGCTGGCCGGGCTGGCCGAGGATCGCGTCGAACTTCTTCACGCCCCTGCCCATTCCGTTCTCCTTCGCGTGGAGCGAAGGCGAGCGGCCAGGATACTTGACGTACTGTTCGCAGGGATCGTAGCCGGCGCAGGTGGTCCAGCCCACGTCCTGCTGCATGCAGACGTTCTTGGTGGTGTTGGAGAAGAAGTAGTCCCAGTATGTCTGGCCGTTGGAGAGCTTGAGCTCGAATTCGCGCGTGTGGTTGTGCAGGCCCACCTTGCAGCCAAACTTGGCGGCGTCAACCGCGGCCTTGTTGTAGTATTCGACGAGCATCTTGAGGAAGTCGTCGAGGTTCTGTCCCTTGCTGGGGAAATTGCCGCCGCCAGGGCAGATGATGGTGGTGTTGCCGAACTCGAGGTTGAACTCGCACGTGGCCTTCACCTTGTCGGGACCGAAGTCGCCACGGCCGACGTGCGTGCCGCACGCCACGAGGCCGTTGTCGTCGAGGATCTTCTTGAGCTGCTTGGCGTTCTTGCCCCAGTATCCGGCGAACTCCACGCCCTTGTAGCCGATCGCAGCGACGTCGGCAAGAGCCTTCTCGATTCCGTTCTTGCGGATGTAGTCGCGTATGGAATAAAGCTGCAACGCAACGTTGCCCACGGGCTTGAGAGCGCCGAGGGAAGGCAGCGCGCACGCGGCGCCTGCGGCGCTCATCGCGCCGATGAAGCTTCTTCTTGTCAGATTCATTGTTTCTCCTTTTTAGGTTTGTCTTCTAGCAGTTTGATTACAACTTAAGTCCTAAGTCCTTAATCCGAAGTCTTGTGGCCCACTTAGGCGAGGTCCTTCATGGTGACGACGGGAAGGTCCTTCTTGGGTGCCTTCATCGGCTTGAGGCCGGAGGCGTCGAACGCGAAGCCGTCCTTGCCGAGCTTCCACACCACCGGGGCGGTGTTGAGGATCGTGGCGCGGAAGCCCTGAAGCGTGGCGCCCATGTTGCCGGTGTGGGACGAGTTGCAGCCTTCGTTTTCGATGACGAAGGGGTTCTTGTAGCCTTTCTTCATGAGCGTCTGCAGGAACTTCGTCCAGTCGCACGAGTCGCTGCCGCCGAATCCGGGCAGGCGGGGCTCGTAGTTGAGGCGGGCCCACTCGTTCGCGGCGATCGGCACGCCGGCCTTCTTGGCGAGCTTGGCGTCAACCACCTGCTCGGGGAAGAGGCGGCCCCAGTGGATGGAGTCGGCGGAGGTGGGATAGTTGCGCGTGCCCTTGATGTGGATGCGGCGCAGCTTGCGGAAGTCCATCGCCTCGATCACGTCGCTCGGGTCGATGTGCTGCCAGATGTCGTGCGAGGGGTCGTACGTCTCCTGGAGGGCGGTGTCGTCGTCGAGGATTGCGTACATCAGCTTGCGCGCCGCGAGGCAGCCGGGCAGGTTGTTGTAGCAGTCCGGCGCGGTGGCGGGCTGCCAGCCCTCCATCGGGCAGTTCTCAACGCACACGGTGACGCCGAGGTCCTTGGCGTAGTTCAGGATGGGCTGGAACACCTTCTTGAACTTCTCGAGGTTCTTCTCGAAGCCGCGGTCCTGACGGCCGAGCACATGATCGTAGCCCACGAAGGAGCCGCACACGACGTCGTTGTCGTTGCCGCCGAGCAGGGCCGCGATGCGGATGAGCTTGAGGATGTGGTTCTGGTTCCGGACGCGCTCGGCGGGATCGCCGCCGATCATGTTGTCGTAGGCGCCGAGCGAGACGCGGAGCTTCGCCCTGCCGAGGAAGTCGAGCAGACGCGCGGCGTCGTCGCGCGTGAACCGCTCGTAGTCC